>NZ_JBJGYT010000022.1:0-69654 GCF_054050135.1 Geodermatophilus sp. SYSU D00705
CGCGCGGGGGCGGGGGGGGGGGGGGGGGGGGGGGGGGGGGGGGGGGGGGGGTGGGGGTGGGGGGGGGGGGGGGGGGGGCCGGCGCGGGCCCGGCCCCCCCCCCCCCCCCCCCCCCCCCGGGGCCGCACGACGGCGGGCCACCGGGCGCCGGGGCGCCGACGTCAGGTCACTCGAACTCGGCGTCGGCGATGTCCAGCGAGCAGCTGCAGCAGCACGTGGTGCAGCCCTCGGCGACGCCGATCTCCTCGAGGGACTGGATGTCCTCGGCGACGACCTCGAACGCGAACTCGGGCATGGTTCCTCCTGGGGTGTCGAGCGGTGTCCGACGCGGGGTGCGGGGCACCGGTGGAGCAGAGTGCGGAACGGACCCCGTGATGCCACGGACGACCGTGGGATCCGGCGGCGCGTCGCGGCGCGGCACACCTGCGGCGGTCCGGGGTGCGGTCTGGGCTACTCGTACGGGGCGTGCGGCACGTCGACCGACGAGGTCGTCGTCGTGGTCGTGGCGCCCTCGGCGACCGCGATCTCCTCGAGGCTCTCCACGGTCTCCGAGACGACCTCGAACGTGGCTTCCGACATGACTTCTCCTGAGGTGTGGAATGGTGGCGGACGACCATTGCCCGGCACCGGGTGCGGTGGCGCAGGAATGGCGGTCGCCTGGAGCGGCGCCATTCCGGTCGTGATGGAACAGCGCCGGCAACCGCCCGGTGGCCGCGACTCCGCAGGCCACCGGGCGGCGCGCTCAGTGCCGGGTCACTCGAACTCGACGTCCGAGATCTCGAGCGAGGAGGTGCTGGTCGAGGTGGTGCAGCCCTCGGCGACGCCAATCTCCTCGAGGTTCTGGACGGCCTCGGCGACGACCTCGAACGTGAACTCCGACATGGGTTCTCCTGGGTTTCTCGGGATCGTCACCCACGTGTGTGGGCGACACCGAGAACGGTAGGGAAATGGTCGGGACCGGCACATCACGGGATACCGGGGTCTTTCCCCGCCGAGATCCCTGGGAACGCCGACGGCAGCAGCGTCAGGCTCACCCGCGAGCCCGGGTCGCCGAGGCCCGCCACGGCACGCGCGACCGCGCCGGCGTCCACGGCCGCGAGCTGCGCCGGGTAGGCGGCGACCTCCGCGGGGTCCAGGCCGGCGACGGCGTAGGAGCACGCGCGGACGACCCGGTCCCGGGCGGTGCGCAGCGCGCGGTGGTGGTCGACCAGCAGGCCGTCGACGGCCGCCTGCACCGCCGCGGCCGGCACGCCCCCGGCGAGCCGGGCCAGCGCGGCGTCCATCGCCGCGGCCGCCCGCCGCACGTCGGCGGGATCGCACTCGAACAGGGCCGCGAGGTACCCGGCGTCGGCCATCTCCCGGCCGAACGCCGCGCAGGAGTAGGCCATGGACCCCAGCTCCCGGGCCAGCAGGCCGTCGTGCCCGCTGAGCAGCGCGCACGCGACGTGCACCGCGGCCCGGCGGGGGTCACGCAGGGGCAGACCCGGGCTGCCGACCAGGTGCACGGCGCGGCTGCCGCCGACGGGCACCCGCACGGCGTGCGGGGCCGGTGGCGGGGGCGGCGGGCCGGCGGGGTGACGGCCGGGCCGGAAGGGCGTCCCCGGCCAGTCCGCCGGCGGCAGCCCGGCCACCGCCACGACGGGAGCGGCGGTCCGCGCCTCCTCCGCGGCGGCGACGACCTCGTCGAGGGTGCAGGTCGCGACCGCCCGCTGCCGGTCCGCCGGCGGGTGCCCGTAGCGGTGGGTGGGGCCGAACACCGCGGCCGGGAGCAGGCCGGCGCCCGGCCCGCGGGACCGGTCGGCCGCCTGCAGGGCGGCCAGACAGCGGGGCCGCACCCGCGCCAGCGCCGCGCCCGTCGGAACCGGCACCGTGGCGAGGCCGCCCGCGCCCCGGAGCCCGCCGGGCAGGGCGTCGACCTGGACGCCCAGCAGGTCGAGGGTGACCAGGGCGTCGCTGAGCCGGTCCGGCCCGGCGGCCGCGTCGGCCCACAGGGCGGCGAGCAGTGGGGCCAGCCGCTGCGTCGCCGGCGACAGCGCCCGGAGCGGCACCGCGACCGCCAGGGCGGCGAGCGGGCCCGGCGGGGGGAGCACGGGGAGGACGACGGCGTCGTCCGGAGGGCGGCCGGTCACCGGAGCCCCGCCCAGCCCGACCGCCAGCGGGCCAGCTCGGCGGCGAGGTCCGCGGGCCCGGTTCCCACGACGGCGCCGGCCCGGGCGTCCGGGGACGTCGCCGTGCCGTGGTGCCACCACTCCTCGGCGGCGCGCACCGCCACGGCGGGCACGTCGTCGGCGTCCCGGAGCTCGCGGATGCGGGCGGCCGACACGAGGGCGGCGAAAGCCCCCGGGTCGCCGAGCAGGTCCAGCGTGCCGTCCACGGCCCTCAGCACGTGCTCCACCGCGTGCGCGGCGGAGCCGGCGCCGCTCAGCACGGCCCAGGTGAGCCGCCGGTCCCCCATGCGCAGCGACGTGGTCACCAGGCCGGTCGCCTGGCGCAGCACCCGGCCGGCCAGCGCGGTCGCGACGGTCGGCTCCGGCGGATCTCCGGGCGTGGCCCAGCCGACGCCGTGGGCGACCGGCCGGCCGGGGAGCCGGACCTCCACGACCGCGGCGCGGTCCCCGTCCCCAGCGGCGGGTGGCCGGTTGCCGCGGGAGCGGGGCACGGGCGTCCCCGGCTCCGCGACGTCGTCCCCGGCGACGACGACCAGCGCGTGCTCCGGCCGGTACCAGCGCCGGTGGTACCGGCCGGCACACCGGGGGGTGAGCCGGTCCACGACCTCCGGGTCGCCGAGGGTCGGGTGGGCGTGGGCGGTGCCGGCCCACAGCCGCGCGAGCAGCGCCTGCTGGACCGCCCACGCCACCTCGTGCTCGCGCTGGGCCCGTTCCTGGCGGATCGCGGCGACCTCGCCGGCCAGCACGTCCGGGTCGACCGTCAGGTCGTCGAGGGCGCGGAGCAGGTCCCGGACGGCCGCCTCGGTCCGGTCCGGGCGGACGAGGAGGGTGTACGTGGTCGCGTCCCTGCCGGTCGCCGCCGCCACGGGGAGGCCGCGCAGCGACGACCGGACGACGAGGTGCTCCAGCGCGTGCGCGACGCCGCGTTCGCCGGTCCGCTCCAGCCCGCTGCCGACCGCGACGCGGAGCAGGACGGCGGTGACCGCGGCCCCCGGGACGGGCACCCGCAGCACCGCGGGAGCGCTCACGCGGCCGGCTGGAGCACCAGCAGGGTCTGCGCCAGGAGGCGCTCCTCGCTGTCGACGGCGCACATCACCCAGTCGCCGGGGCCGATCTCCGGGTTGTCCTCGAGCGGCACGTCCAGCACCGCGACGGGGTGGGCCGGGGTGCACAGGAACTCCGGGCGCCGGATGATCCCGACGGCCTGCCAGGCCAGGACGATCCGCTGGTCGGTGTCGAGCTGCCCGAGCCGGACGGTGAAGCGCAGCACGCGCCGGCCGTCGTCGTCCTCCGTCTCCTCGGCCGTGGCGTCGGCCACCGGGAGCGGCGACACGTACCGGCCGGTGAAGGGGAACGTGAGAACCCGGCCGCGGTCGTCGAAGGCGATGGACTGCATCCCGAGCATCCGGTCGTACTGGTCGTAGACGGCCGCGTGGCAGTAGTCGCGGGTGGTGCCGTCGAAGAGGACGAGCAGCTCCGAGGTCGCGTCGGGGTCCTCCGGCGTGAGGGTGTGCAGGCGCAGCCGCACCTCCTCGCGGTCGATGAAGGTGAACCGGTGGCTGACGACGGTCGGGCCGGGAACCCCGTCGTGGCGGCTCGTGAAGCGCAGCCGCACGCCGGTGCCGGCCACCGTGGCGTCGGCCTGGCAGCTGACCGGAGGGGCGGCCGGCGCGGCGCGGTGCCGGCCGAACACCTCCCCGATGTCCGAGGTGGTGGCGAAGTCGGAGTTGCGGACCATCGAGACGAGGGGTCGGGCGACGAGTGCGGGCACGGTGGTCTCCTGACGGGTCACGGGAGCGGGTGCGGGAAGGGGTTGTCGGGGCGGCCGGGGAAGCCGAGCGCGGCAGGCAGGTCGTGCAGCCGGCGTCCGCCGAGGAAGCGGTACCGGTGCACCCCGGCGAGGTGCTGGAGGCCCGGCACCAGCACGCGGACGACGGAGACGCCCAGCTGCGCGGCGTCCGGGGTGGTCAGGTCGACGACGTAGACGGTGGAGCCGAGGGCGGCCAGCTCGGCGACGAGCCGCTCGAACACGGCGGCCGGGTCGCCGTCGGCCGGGGCCGGGTACCGGCGGGCCGGGCGGAGGGGCCGGGGTGGCTCGGTGGGGTGGACCAGGTACCCGGCCCGTTCCCGCAACTCCGGCCGCTTCGTGTAGAGCACGGCGTGCTTGTTGAACTCGTCGACGTCCGAGAAGTCCTCGCGCGGCTCCCAGTCGCGGAACTCGCGCAGCAGCAGCCGGCGGACGAAGGTCTGGCCCTGCGCCGCCTCGAGGAACGCCTTCTCCACGGCGGCCGGCAGCTCGGTCCGGCACGCGCTGCCGAAGGACAGGACGTGCTCGCGTCCGTGCCGGTACTCCATGACCGCCGCCACGACCGGGACGCTGGTGTCCAGCGACAGGTCGGCGAACCGGACGCTCCACCGCGACCGGTCGGCCAGGTGCCCGGAGACCGCCGCCGAGGCGCGGACCGCCTCGGCGGGCACCTCGCGGGGCGGCAGCCGGTGCAGCCAGGAGATGGCCAGGGCGTCGCGCTCCAGCACCTCCTGCAGGCCGGACAGGGCGGCGGCGGCCGCGGTCGGGCCGGCGGCGAGGCCGGTGGAGATGGACGGCGCAACCTCGGCCTCCTCGCGGGCCCGGCGGTAGGGCACGTACACCTGCCCGGCGGGGACCCAGACCGGCCGCCGGTCGGGATGGCGGACCGCCCGGACCCAGCGCACCGGGGTGTCCGCGGTGAAGGGCGCGAACCCGAGGCCGGGGTCGGCGTGCTGCTCCGGGGAGAAGAAGGCGAAGGAGTCCGGGTGCGCCGCCTCCTCGTCGAGGTCCCGCCAGGTGGACAGCCGGAACCGGGTGCGGTCGTAGACGCCCGCGGCGTACCGCTCGACGGACTCCCCGAGCGCGGCGGAGGCCGCCGCGGACCGGGTGAAGCCCGCCCCGCCGTTGATGGTGACCCGCTGCGCCGGCCGGAACTGGCCGAAGTCCGCCGAGACGCTGCTGCTGAGGTAGATCCGCGGTCCGCTGTCGGCCTGCCGCAGGGTCAGCCGGTGGACGACGCCGGTGAGCGGGTCCTCGGCGTCCTCCAGGCCGGCGACGCGGCGGACCGGGGCGTCGTGCGCCCGCCGGGCGGCACCGCAGCCGGGGCAGTCGGCCACCACCAGCAGCGGGTGGGCGGTGGTCTGGAGGTCCCCGGTGTCCAGCCAGGTCAGCCGCCCGCCGGGGTCGGCGTCCGGGTCGTCGAGCCACCTCCGGCCGTGCCACCCGGCCAGCCCGGTCAGGTGCAGCGCCAGCGCGGGCGCGACGGCCGGCACGAGCGGCTGCGCGCCGGTGGCCGCCAGGTGCTCCTCGTACGCCGTGCGGGTCCGACCGTGGACGTCGTTGCTGTACAGCCGCAGCCGCAGGCAGTCCAGGCAGGCCCCCACCGCGTCCGGCGTCCAGACCGGCGCCACGAAGGCGTGCCGGGAGGAGACCAGGCCGAAGGGCAGGTGCGGCACCCCGCGACCGACCAGGTCCCGGGCGAGCGCCGTCGTCCGGGGATCGGCCAGGGACGCGACCGCGAGCAGGACGAGCGCCGGCGGGTCGGCGGGGAGGTCGTCGAGCCGGCGCACCCCCAGGGCCTCTGCCGCCGGGCCGGCGAGCGCCGGCGCGCCGGCCACCGCGATCGCCGGCGCCGGCCGGGGGTCCTCCGGCGCCCCGGGCTCCCCGAGCAGCCCCTCGGCGCGCAGCCCGGCGAGCAACTGCCGGACGCCGTCGGGGGCCGGCTGGGGGTTGCGCACGAGGTCGGGCAGCGTCCGCCCCCGGATCCGCCGGACGCCGTCGGGGGTCTCGACGAATCCGTTCTCGTCGTCCACGGCGTGCAGGAGGACCTGCGGCAGCAGGTGCAGCGCGTCGTTCCGGGCGGTGGTCATGCGGCTCCTCGGGCGCGCGGGGCGAGCAGGGTGAGGTACACGGCGGCCTCGTCGAGCCCGTCGACGCCGACCAGCTCGTTGAAGAAGTCGTCGACGAACGCGATCATCGGGTGGGCCACCAGGCCGAGGCCGCCCGCGACCAGCACGAGGCTCTGCGCCAGGTGCCCGGAGTCCAGGTGCGCCATCCGGTAGCTGCGCTCCCAGTACTTCCACCGCAGCCGCCGCAGCGAGGCGACGTGGACCACCAGCGCCGCCGCGTCCGCCGCCCGCTCGGGGTAGCCGACGTGCGCGACGACCTCGTCGGCGGGGACGTCGTCCCGGACCGACTGCAGCTCGTGCCGGCGCGGGTCGTAGTAGTACAGCCCCGGCGCCACGCCCTCGACCCGCTGGACGTAGAGGAACAGGTCGGTCGAGTAGAGGCCGCCGGCAGCGGGCGTGGCCCGCATGGGGATGTGCACGTCGGTGCCCTGCAGGCCGGCGCTGCCGGTCACCCCGCACGTGAAGTGCAGCAGGTGGCCGAGGTCGGCCTGGGTCAGCGGGCCGGCGTCCATGGCCGCCCAGGAGCGGCGACCGGCGATGCACTCCTCGACCGGCCGGGTCCGCGCGGCGCGGTCCCGCGGCAGGAGGTACCGGCGGACCGCGTACCGGTGGTCCCGCACAGGGGTGGCCAGCAGGCGCTGCAGGGCCGGCGCCATCCGGCTGAGCTCGACCGGGGGCATGTCCCGGTACAGCGTCCCGATCTTGGAGTGCTCGTGGTAGAGCCGGGACAGCTCGGCGCGCCGCGGCTCGTAGGAGAAGCCCAGCTGCGCGGGGGCGTCCAGGCCCAGGGCGCAGACGTCGGGGGGCGCCCACGGCCCGGTGCCCCGGGTCGCGGGCGCGGGCAGGACCTGTGCCTCGACCGCGACGGCCGACGCCGGGCCGGGGAGCGGGCGGTGGCGGGCGGTGCGGCCGGACGCCCGGAGGGCGGCCCGCAGCCGGGCCAGGTCGCTGCCGGCGGTGGGATCCGCGGCGGGTGCGCCGGCCGGGCGGGGTGCGCCCACCGGCCCCGGGACGTCGACCGGCTCGCCCGGGGAGCCGGCGAGCAGCGCGACGGCGAGGGCCTCCACCGCGCGCCACACCGCGGCTCCGGCGGCCCGGTCCGGATCGAGGTGGCAGGCCGCCCCGCGGACCGCGTGCGGTGCCGCGGGCAGGACGAGGACGGCGGCGACGGTCGGGACCGGCGCGACGCCCTCCACCAGCCAGGCGTCGACCCGGGCACCGATCCGGCCGAGCGCCGCCAGCAGGTCGCGCGTGCCGGGGTCGGCGGCGGCCTGCCAGTCGGTCAGCGGGCACCAGCGGCCGGCGTCCAGCCGGGGCAGCGCCTGGGCGAGCACCTCGGCCAGCAGGGCGCGCAGCAGGGCGCTGGCGCCGTCCGGGCCGCAGCCGGCGCTGCTGCGTTCCGCGCGGTCGCCGCCGGTGTGCCGGAGCCCGGCGGCGAGCTCCGCCGCCCGCTGCGCGGCGGCGGCGGCCGTGCCGCCGGCCGCGATGCCCAGCAGCGGCACCGGCCGGGCGGCCAGGTCGATGACGTCGCGGCCCTGCTCCGGGGGGACGAGGGCGGTGAGGTGGACGGGCAGGTGGACCGGGGCCGGCAGCGGCCGGGTCCCGTACCCCAGGCTGCCGGCGACCTCCGACCAGCGGGCCGGGTCGGCAGGGAGCGTCGACGCGGTCACCTCAGACCTCCTGCCACGCCTGGACGCGCGCCCCGGTGCGCCCGCAGTCGGAGCACGTGGGATCCCGCCACACGCGCGTGGTCCCCTGCTCGAGACGCTCGGTGTCGACCACGGTCAGCCCGCCCCACGGGTGGTGCGGCCCCACGGGGACGGCCGTGCGCAGGACCATCTGGGTGAGCACGCCGCCGGCCCAGGCGAGGGTGCCGGGCTGCAGCGAGGTCCAGGCGCAGGACGGCGGCCCGCCGGCCGGTCGCGGTGCGGCCGGCCGCGCCTGCCGGGGCACCTCCAGGCAGCGGAGGCAGGCGGCCTCCCCTGGAGCGGTCCACGGCCCGATGCGGATGGTCCGCGGGCCGACCAGCACCGGCACCCACCGCTCGCCGGCCGCGCACCAGGCGCGGTTGGCGGCGCGGAGCACCGGGTCCTCGTCGGGCGTGCGGTCGTCGGCGCAGGTCGCGACCACGACCGCCAGCGCGCCGGCCCGTGGCCGGGACCCGGGGGCGCCGTCCTCCACCGGCCGGACCTCGCCGACGCCCAGGCCCGCGTCCCGGAGCAGCCGCGCCCAGGGGCCGGTCACGGCCGGCGGTCCCCAGAGGTCCACCGGCCGCTGACGGACGCCCCGGTAGAGGGCGTCCGGGGAGGCCGACCGCCGGCACAGGTACGCGTACAGGCGCACGTCCGCCGCCGACTGCAGCAGGGGGGCGACGTCGTCCCCGGGGAAGAGGAGGGCGCCGGCCGACCGGAGGAACGCCAGGTGGGGCACCAGCGCCGCCGCCTCGGGTGCGGGCAGCTGTTCCTCCAGGGGCGCCGCCCGGCGCAGCCGCGGGAGGACGTCGTCGACCAGCCGCTGCAGGACGGCGGTGCCCCCGCCGCCGGCCTCGACGGTCACGCTGCGGGCGCCGGTGTCGAGGCGGCAGCGCCCGTCCGCGGAGACCGACAGCCGCACGTCGGGTGCGGCCACGACCGGTCCGTCGGGAACGGCGGGGGGAGGGGGGCCGGAGGGGGTCACGGAGCGCTCCAGGGGGTGGGGGCCGCACCTGCCGTGCGGTGCTCCAAGGGTCGGTGGGCGGAGGCGCCGCGCCGACCACGGGAACCGTGGTCCTCCCCCACGGTTCCCCGTGGTCCTGCCGGGAACTGGCTCGAACCCCTTGACACATACATGCGTGCATGTATGTTTCCCCCATGCGACGCACCCAGGCCGAGGCAGCGCAGACCCGCACGGCGATCCTCCGCGCGGGCCTGACGGTGTTCGCCCGCCGTGGGTTCACCGCCGCGACCCTCGCCGAGATCGGCGCCGCCGCGGGCCTCACCCGCGGCGCCGTCTACCACCACTTCTCCGACAAGGCCGACCTCTACCTCACCGCGGTGACCGAGGCGTGGGCCGAGCAGCTGGAGGCACTCGGCCCCGGGCTGGCCGGCCCGGGCGACGCGGCCGACCGGCTGCGGGCCTTCCTCACCGCCTTCTCCACCGCGCTGCGGTCGGACCCGGCCTTCCAGGAACTGCTCACCGTGACCGTCGGCGGGGTGGACTCGCCCTCCACCTCCGCCGAGGGGCACGACGTCAAGGGCAAGGCGCTGGCCGGGCTCCTCGGCCAGCTCACCGACGTGTGCGAGGAACTGCGCGACGCCGGCCGCCTCCGTCCGGCGCTCGCGCCGACGGCGGCCGCGCGCGCCGTCCTCGCGACGCTCAGCGGCACGGTGCTGCTGAGCACCGTCGACCCCGGGCTCGTCTTCGACAGCGACGACGGCGTCGCGGCACTGACCGACGCCACGCTGCACGGGCTCCTGGTCGACCCCACCTGACCCTCCCGGGCCCGCGGGCCCGCCGCCCCCTCAGGGGGAACCGTGGCACTCCCCAGCTCCTCTCCCCGGCGCCCCGGCCTGGCCGGCCTCGCCGACCTCGTGGTCGCGCGGCGGCGCACCGTGCTGGTGCTGGCCGCCGTCCTGGTCGGCCTGGCCGGCTGGTTCGGCAGCGGCGCCGTCGAGCACCTCTCCAACGGCGGGTACGTCGCCCGCTCGGCCGACACCGTCCGCGCCGACGAGGCGCTGAGCTCGGAGTTCGGCGTCGAGGCGACCAACCTCGTGCTCCTCGTCCGGGCGCCCGGCGACGTCGACTCCCCCGACGTCGCCGCGGCCGGCCGGGCCTTCACCGACCGGGTCCGCGCGTCCGACGGCGTCGGCTCCGCCGAGTCCTACTGGACGCTCGGCGACCCGGCGCTCCGGGCCACCGACGGCCGAGCCGCGGTCGTCCTCGTCCACCTCGCCGGGGACGAGGACCAGGCCCAGCGCACCGCGACCACGCTCGTGCCCCGGCTGACCGGGTCGCAGGACGGCCTGACCGTCTCGGCCACCGGTGAGGCCGAGGTGAACGCCGAGCTGGCCCACCACAGCGACCGGGACCTCGTGCGGGCCGAGCTGCTCGCCGCCCCGATCGTGCTGCTGCTCCTCCTCCTGGTGTTCCGGACGCCGATGGCCGCGCTCCTGCCCTTCGCCGTGGGCGTCATCGCGATCGTGCTGACCCTCGCCGTCCTGCGGGTCCTCGCCGCGGTCACCCCGGTGTCGGTCTTCGCGCTCAACCTGACCACGGCGCTGGGCTTCGGCCTGGCCATCGACTACAGCCTGTTCGTCCTCGTGCGGTTCCGCGAGGCGCGGGAAGGCGGGGCCGACCCGGCCGCCGCGGCCCGGGCCGCCGTCCGCTCGGCCGGCCGCACCGTGCTGTTCTCCGCGCTCACCGTCGCCTGCTGCCTGAGCGCCCTGCTGGTCTTCCCCCTGTACTTCCTGCGGTCCCTCGCCTACGCGGCGATCCCCGTCGTCCTCCTCGCCGGCACGGCGGCGCTGGTCGTCCTGCCGGCCGCGCTGGTCGCCGCCGGGCGCTGGATCGACGGCCCCGACGTCACCGCGCCGCTGCGCCGGCTGCTGCGCCGCTCGCGCCGCCCGGCCGAGCCCGTCTGGGGCCGGCTCGCCGCCCTGGTCATGCGCCGCCCGCTCGTCGTGGCCGTGCCGGTGGTGGCGCTGCTGCTCCTCCTCGCCGCGCCGTTCACCCAGGCCCGGTTCGGGCTCACCGACGACCGGGTGCTCCCCCCGGGCGCGCAGGCCTCCACCACGGCACGGGAGATCGACCGCGAGTTCGACGCGGCCGTCCTCGACCCCATCACGGTCGTCGTCACGGGCGCCGACGCGACCGCCGTCGACGGCGCCGCCGCGGCGATCTCCCTGCTGCCCGACGTCCGCGAGGTCGACGCCGCCGCCGGTCGCTACGTCGACGGGACGCTGGTCGCCCCCTCGCCCGCGCCGCCGTCGGCCGCCCGCAGCGGCGAGGTGTCCCGCATCGTCGTCGTCCCCGCGGTGGAGCCGTTCTCCCCCGAGGGCGCCCGCCTGGTCCGGGAGCTGCGGGAGCTGCCGGTGCCGGCCACCGCCACCGGTTCGGCGGTCCTGTTCGTCGACACCAGCGACGTGATGGCCGGCCGGCTGCCGGCCGCGCTCGCCCTCATCGGCGCGGTCATGACCGTGCTGCTCTTCCTGTTCACCGGCAGCCTGCTGCTGCCGCTCAAGGCCATCATGTTCAACCTGCTGAGCCTGTCGGCGTCCTTCGGGGCGATGGTGTTCGTCTTCCAGGACGGCCACCTGCGCTGGCTGGTCGGCGACTTCGTGGTCTCGGGCTACCTGGACGTGACCGTGCCGGTGCTCATGTTCTGCGTGGCCTTCGGGGTCTCGATGGACTACGAGATCTTCCTGCTGTCACGGATCCGCGAGGCCCACCTGGAGACCGGCGACAACACCCGCGCCGTGGTCGAGGGCCTGGGCCGCACCGGCTCCCTCATCAGCGCCGCGGCGCTGCTCATCGGCGCCGTGCTGGTGATGCTGGCGACCTCCCAGGTGTCGCTGCTCAAACTGCTGGGCGTCGGGCTCTTCCTCGCCGTGCTGATGGACGCCCTGCTCATCCGGGGCCTGCTGGTCCCGGCGTTCATGGCCCTAGCCGGCCGGGCCAACTGGTGGGCGCCCGCGCCGCTGCGCCGGCTCCACGCGCGGATCGGGCTGCACGAGGCCCCGTCCGCCCCTCCGCACGCCGCCCCGGCACCCGCCGCGCGGCCCCTCGTCACCACCTGACCCTCCCCCTGGAGTCCCCCATGCGTCGTCCAGCCGCCCTCGCCGTGGCCTCGATCGCCCTGGCCACCGACATGTTCGTCTACGGGGTCGCCATCCCCGTGCTCCCGATGATCGCCGCCCAGCACGGCGCCTCGTCCGCCACGGTGGGCGTCCTGTTCGCCTGCTACGCCGGCGCCCTGCTGGTGGCCACGCCCCTGGTGGGAGTGCTGGTCGACCGGTTCGGCCCCCGCACCCCCATGCTCGTCGGCCTGCTCGCCCTGGGCGCGGCCACGCTGCTGTTCGCCGGGGCCGACTCGTTCCCCGCCCTCGTCGCCGCCCGCGTGCTCCAGGGCGGGGCCGCCGCGGTCTCGTGGGTCGCCGGGTTCGCCCTCGTCGCCGCCGTCTACCCGGCGGCCGAGCGCGGGCGGCCGATGGGCGTCGTGCTCTCGGCCACCGGCATCGGGCTCCTCCTCGGTCCGGTCGTCGGCGGCGTGCTCGGCGAGCACGCCGGGACGGCCGCCCCGTTCTACGTCGCGGCCGCGCTGGCGGTCCTGGACGGCGTGGCCCGGCTCGTGTGGGTCCGGGACGTCCCGCACGTCCGGCGGGAGCCCTCGGCCGAGGTCTACCGGCACCCGCGCACCCCGCTGCTGATCGGGCTGACCGCGACCGGGGCCGGGCTGCTGGCCTTCCTCGAGCCGATCGTGCCGCTCGAGGCCGCCGCCCGATTCGGCGCCACGCCCCAGCAGATCGGCCTGGTCTTCACCGGCGCCGTGCTCGTCGGCGCCCTGGTGGCACCGGTCAGCGGCACGCTCGCCGACCGGCTCCCCCGCCCCGCCCTCGCCGGCGGCGGCGCCCTGCTGGCCGCGCTGGGGCTCGTCGTGGTCGCGTTCGCCGACTCGCTGTGGGGGCTGGCCGTCGGGGTGGCCGTCACCGCCACCGGGGCGCAGGGCGTCCTGGCGCCGACGCTGGTCCTGATCAGCGAGCTCGCCGAGAGCCAGCACCCGGCCGCCTACGGCGCCGCCTACGCGATGTACAGCCTCGCCTACACGGCCGGCCTCATGGTCGCGCCGCTCGCGGCCGGGCTGGGGGCGGAGACCCTCGGCTTCCGGGGCGCCGCCCTCGCCGGTGCGGGCATCGCCGCCGTGGCCGCCGCAGCCGCCGCCGCGAGCCCGCGCCGGACGCCGGCGCACGCGGCGCGCCGTTCGCCGGGTCGTTCCGCGCGCGGCGGTATCTGAGGGCCGCCCCGCTCCCTCTCCAGTGCACCTGTCGGATGCGGGACTCGGCTCGGGTGGAGGCGGTGCGGGATGTCGGGAACGGTGCTGCTGTGGGGTGACTGGCCCGGCCTGGGCGAGGCCGACGCCGGCCGCGACGGCGTCACCGTCGTGCGGTGCCGGGACCTGCGCTCGCTGCCGGCCCTGCTGGCCGCCACGGGGGCGGACTGGCTGCTGGTCGGCCAGGGCGTGGACGACCACGAGATCCAGCGGGCGGTGTGGGCGGCGCGGGCCGTGCGCGAGCAGGTGCAGCTGGCGGTCCTCGGCCCGCCGAACGAGTGGCGCCGCTGCGAGAACTGGGTCCGCCGGGGATGCCACGTCTACCTGGAGTGGGGCTCGGACCTCGGGCGCCTGGTCGAGGCGATGCGGGCGTCGAGCGTGCTCGGCGTCTGCGTCATCGGGGCGGTGTTCCACCACCTGCTCCGCAGCCGCCACGCCGGCCCGGTCCCGCAGCTGACCCGCCGCGAGCGGGAGGTGCTCCTGCTGGTCGGGCGGGGCCTGCGCAACCACGACATCGGCCGGACCCTGCACATCAGCGAGAACACCGTCGAGTACCACCTCCGCCACCTGTTGCTGAAGTTCGGGGCGCGGAACCGGACCGAGGCCTACGACCGTGCCACCGCGCTGGCGCTGGTCTGACCGGCTGAGGAGGTCGTGACCGTGAACCCCCGCCACGCTGCGCCGGAGAACCGCGGCCGCCGGCTGCGCCGGTCCGTGCTCTCCGGCGGCGCGGCCGTGCTCCTGCTGACCGGGGCGACGGCGGTGGCCCTCGGCGTGCGGGCCGCCGACGGCTGCGATCCGCACCGCGCCGTGCTGGAGGTGGCGGCGTCCCCGGACATCGCCCCCGCGGTCACCCGGACCGCGCGCGGGCTGGTGGACGCCGCCGGCTGTCCCGAGGTGCGGGTGCGGGCGAGGAGCACGGCGGAGGTCCTCGCCGACGCCCGGCACGACCGCGGCCGGGTGCCGGGTGTCTGGATCCCGGACTCCTCGCTGTCGGTGGAGCAGGCCCGCGCGGCGGACCTCACGCCGGCCGGCCCGGTCTCCGTCGCGTCCAGCCCGCTGGTGTTCGCCGTTCCGCGCGCCCGCGCCGGCGACCAGCCCGACCGCCGGTGGGCCGACGTGGTCGGTGCGGTGTCCGCCGGACGGCTGGCGCTGCACGTCCACGGTGGCGGCTCCTCACCCGCCACGGTCGGGGCGGTCCGTGCGCTGCAGGCGGCCCTCGCGGACCGGCCCGACGGGCGGGCCGCGCTCGCCGCGGTGCTCCGCGCCGCCCGGCTCGCCGACCCGCCCACCGACGCGGCTGCGGCCCTGGCCGCCCTGGGGCCGGCGGCCGACGGCGTGGTGGCCGTCCCGGAGCAGGCGGTGTCCCGGCACGCGGGGTCGGCCGGCGCCGCACCGGTCCTCGCCGTCTACCCGGACGGCACGGGCACGCCGTTCGACTACCCCTTCACGGTGCTGCGGACCGGTGCCGCCACGGAGGCGGCGGCCGCGCGCCTGCTCACCGCCCTCCGGGGTGCCGCGGGACAGGCCGCCCTCCGCGAGGACGGTTTCCGGGGCGCGGACGGCGCCGGGACGGGGCTGACCGCGCAGCGGGGCGTCGACGGGTCCCGGACCGTCCCCGTCGAGGTGCCCGACCCGGCCGTGGCCGACGGCGTCGCCCGGACGCTGGCGGCCGTGCGCCGCGACGCCCGGCTGCTCGCCGTCGTGGACGTGTCCGGCTCGATGGCCGCCGACGTCCCCGGCACCGAGGGGACGACCCGGCTCGACCTGGCGCTGGGCGCCACGGCCGCCGGCCTGGCGCTGTACCCCGACACCACCGAGGTGGGTCTGTGGGCCTTCTCCGAGGGCGCGACCGCCGCGGACGACCACCGGGAGCTGGTCCCCATCGGCCCCCTGACCGCCGCCCCGCCGCGCGGGCGGTACGCGCTCTCGCAGGCCGTGGCCGGGCTGCAGCCGGTGCCCGACGGCGGCACGGCCCTGTACGACACCACACTCGCCGCCGTGCGGGCGGTCCGTGAGGGCTGGGACCCCGACCGCGTCAACGCCGTCGTGGTGCTCACCGACGGCGAGGACACCGACGACTCCGGCATCGGCCTGGACGCCCTGCTCGCCACCCTCCGCGCCGAGGGCGCGGACCGCCCGGTGCCCGTCATCACCATCGCCTACGGGGACGCGGCCGGCGCCGAGGCGCTCGCGGCGATCAGTGCCGCCACCGGGGGCACCGGTTACCGGACCTCGGACCCGGGCCGCATCCGCGACGTCTTCCTCGACGCGGTGGCACACCGCGTGTGCCGGCCGCAGTGCCCGCCCGGCTGAGCGGAGCGCTGCCGCTCAGCCGTCGGCGGCCGGCTGCGCCAGCCGGACGGCGTCGACCTCGACGAGGGCGCCGAGCTCGTCGGCCACCATCCAGATCTCGCTGATGCGGCCGTCGGTGATCGTCAGGATGTCGATCACGCGGAGCGACACCACCCGCCCCGTCGGCGGCAGCGGTCCGGCGGCGGTGGCCAGTGTCCCCACCTGCCGGCCGCTGAGCCGGAACGCGACGGCGACCTTGCCGCCGGTGTCGACCACGTCGACCACCTCCCGCCGGGCGTCGTCGAACACGCCCTGCAGCGCCCGGGCGCGGTCCACCAGTCCGGACGCGGGGACCGGCACGCCGTTGACCACCACGGGGTCGGCGTAGACCTCCCGGAACGCCGCCTCCGCGGTCCGGTCGTCCGGGAACGGGGTGACCCAGAGCGCGAGGAGGCGGTCGACGTCGAACGGCACCGCCCCATGCTCGTCCCGCCGTCCGGCACCCGGTGGTGCCGAAAGACCCGGGACCCAGCCCCTTTCCCCGGCCGGACGTCCATGGTCGACTGCCCCCCACCGCCGGCCCGGCGGCGTTCGCAGCGATCTGGGGGCAGCGATGTCTGTGGAGCAGGACGTGGCGGCGGCTCGGAGGGCGGTCGACGCCCTGGAGCAGGCCTGCGCACCGTTGACCAGGCACTTCGGCGACACCGTGGACTCGCGCCGGCTGAGGGTCGACGTCGGCCGGCTCCGTGACGACCTCACCCTGCTGTGCGGCGCCCGGGCCCGGTCCGTCCACGACACGTTCGCCGTCGTCTACGGCGACGGGGACGACGACGGCATGGGCGGGTCCGGCCGGACGGCGTCGTGACCACCACCGCGCCGCGCGGGACCGGAGCGGTCACCCCCGGCGGGGGCAACGGTCAGGTCCCCCCACGTCGCGCGGCGATCTCGGCCCGCACGCTGCGCACCGACCGCTGGTGGCTGCAGCCACTGCTGACCGTCGTCGCCCTGGTGGCGTTCATCGTCTACTCGACGTTCCGCGCCTTCCAGAACGCGTACTACTTCGCCGAGCCCTACATCTCGCCGTTCTACTCGCCGTGCATCACGACCGCGTGCGAGGGCGACACGTTCCCCGAGTGGTTCACCGGGCCGGCCTGGATCTCCCCGGCCATCTACATCCTGGTCGTGCCGCTGGGCTTCCGGCTGACCTGCTACTACTACCGGAAGGCCTACTACCGGTCGTTCTGGCTCTCGCCCCCGGCGTGCGCGGTCGCCGAGCCGCACCGGCGCTACACCGGTGAGACCCGGTTCCCGCTCATCGGGCAGAACCTGCACCGCTACTTCTTCTACCTGGGCCTGCTGTTCAACGTCGTCCTCACCTACGACGCCGTGCTCGCCTTCCGCGACGAGACCGGCGCGTGGGGGCACATGGGCCTGGGCACGCTGGTGCTCCTGGCCAACGCGGCCCTGCTGTGGCTGTACTCGCTGTCGTGCCACTCCTGCCGGCACATCGTCGGCGGCCGGCTCAACTCCTTCTCCCGGCACCCGCTGCGCTACCGGTTCTGGACCGTCGTCTCGCGGCTGAACGCCCACCACATGAAGTACGCGTGGATCTCCCTGTTCGGCGTCGCCTTCGCGGACTTCTACGTCTTCCTCCTGGCCACCGGCACGATCAGCGACCCGAGGTTCTTCTGATGGAGCTCGAGCAGCACGAGTACGACGTCGTCGTCGTGGGGGCCGGGGGTGCGGGCCTGCGCGCGGCGATCGAGGCCCACGAGTCCGGCGCGCGCACGGCCGTGGTGTGCAAGTCCCTGCTGGGCAAGGCGCACACGGTGATGGCCGAGGGCGGCATCGCCGCGGCGATGGCCAACCTGTACCCCGAGGACAACTGGCGGGTTCACTTCCGGGACACCATGCGCGGCGGGAAGATGCTCAACCACTGGCGGATGGCGCAGCTGCACGCCCAGGAGGCCCCGGACCGCGTCCGCGAGCTGGAGGACTGGGGCGCCCTGTTCGACCGCACCGCCGACGGGCTGATCAGCCAGCGCGACTTCGGCGGGCACCGCTTCGCCCGGCTGGCCCACGTCGGCGACCGCACCGGCCTGGAGCTGATCCGCACGCTGCAGCAGCGCACCGTCGCCCTCGGCATCGACGTCTACATGGAGTGCACGGTCACCCGGCTGCTGACCGACGAGCGGGGCGTCACCGGCGCCTTCGGGTACTGGCGGGAGTCCGGGCGCTTCGTGGCCTGGTCGGCGCCGTCGGTCGTGCTGGCCACCGGCGGGATCGGCAAGTCCTACAAGGTCACCTCGAACTCGTGGGAGTACACCGGCGACGGGCACTCGCTGGCGCTCCAGGCCGGCGCCACGCTCGTGAACATGGAGTTCGTGCAGTTCCACCCGACCGGCATGGTGTGGCCGCCGTCGGTGCGCGGGATCCTCGTCACCGAGAGCGTGCGCGGCGACGGCGGCGTCCTGAAGAACTCCGCGGGCAACCGCTTCATGTTCGACTACATCCCCGACTTCTTCCGCAAGGAGACCGCGGAGACCGAGGCCGAGGCCGACCGCTGGTACGACGACAAGAAGAACAACCGGCGCCCGCCCGAGCTCCTCCCCCGCGACGAGGTCGCCCGCGCCATCAACAGCGAGGTGAAGGCCGGGCGCGGGACGCCGCACGGCGGCGTCTTCCTCGACATCGCCTCGCGCCGCCCGGCCGAGTACATCCGCAAGCGGCTGCCGTCGATGTACCACCAGTTCAAGGAGCTCGCCGAGGTCGACATCACGGCCGAGGCGATGGAGGTCGGGCCCACCTGCCACTACGTGATGGGCGGGGTGGAGGTCGACCCCGACACCGCGGCGGCCCGGCTGCCGGGCCTGTTCGCCGCCGGCGAGGTCGCCGGCGGCATGCACGGCTCCAACCGGCTGGGCGGCAACTCCCTGTCCGACCTGCTGGTCTTCGGACGCCGCGCCGGGCTGGCGGCCGCCGAGCACGCCCTCCTCCGCGCGGACCGCCCGCCGCTGTCGGAGGAGGCGCTGGCCGACGCCGCGCGGGCCGCGCTGGCCCCCTTCGAGCGGGAGGGCGGCGAGAACCCCTACACGGTGCAGCAGGACCTGCAGCAGACGATGCACGACCTCGTCGGGATCATCCGCACCGAGCCGGAGATGGAGCAGGCGCTGGAGCGCATCGCCGCGCTCAAGGAGCGGGTGGCCGCCCTGTCGGTCGAAGGGCACCGGCAGTACAACCCCGGCTGGCACCTGGCGCTGGACCTGCCGCACATGCTGGTCGTCAGTGAGTGCATCGCCCGCGCCGCCCTGGAGCGTCAGGAGAGCCGCGGCGGGCACACCCGTGACGACTACCCGGCTCCGGACGCGGAGTGGGCCCGGACCAACCTCGTCTGCTCGCGCGCCCCGGACGGCTCGGTGGCGCTGAGCCGGCAACCCCTCCCCGCGATGCCACCGGAGCTCGCCGAGATCTTCGAGGAGTCAGCGTGAGCTACGACGCCACCTTCCGGGTCTGGCGCGGCGACGCCGCCGGCGGTGACCTGCAGACCTTCAGGGTGGAGGTCAACGAGGGCGAGGTCGTGCTCGACGTCATCCACCGCCTGCAGTCCACCCAGGCCGGGGACCTCGCCGTCCGGTGGAACTGCAAGGCCGGCAAGTGCGGGTCGTGCAGCGCGGAGGTCAACGGGCGCCCGCGGCTGATGTGCATGACGCGGATGTCCACCTTCGCCGAGGACGAGACGGTGACGGTCACCCCGATGCGGACCTTCCCGGTCGTGCGCGACCTGGTCACCGACGTGTCGTTCAACTACGAGAAGGCCGCGCAGATCCCGGCGTTCACCCCGCGGGCGCGGGAGGACGACGGCACGCACCGGATGCAGCAGGTCGACGTCGAGCGGCCGCAGGAGTTCCGCAAGTGCATCGAGTGCTTCCTGTGCCAGGACACCTGCCACGTCGTCCGCGACCACGAGGAGAACAAGCGGGCCTTCGCCGGCCCGCGCTTCCTCATCCGGCTGGCCGAGCTCGACATGCACCCGCTGGACGTCCGGGACCGTCGCGACGCCGCGCAGCAGGAGTTCGGGCTGGGCTACTGCAACATCACCAAGTGCTGCACCGAGGTCTGCCCGGAGGGCATCCACCTCACCGACAACGGCATCATCCCGCTCAAGGAGCGGGTGGTGGACCGCAGGTACGACCCCCTCACCTGGCTGGGGTCGAAGATCGGCCGGCGCCCGCGACGCTGACGACAGGAGGAGTCCGCAGGTGGGCGAGGTCGTCGTGTCCCCACCACGCGCGGGGTCTGACCCGCGGCGTCGTCGCCTTCGCCGACGACCTGCGCGGGTGACCGGGGACCCGTCGCGGCTGGTCGCCGCGGCCTACCGCGCCAAGACCCGGCTGGACCGGGCCCTGTCCGAGCGCGCCCGCGACCGCGGCTGGACCCTCGCCGCCCTCGGCTACCCGGGCTACGCCGCGCGGGGCCGGGCCCGGGTGCGGGGACGGCTGCTGCTGGCCCCCGTGGGCACCGACCCGAACGCCCGCCGCGACATCCCCGGCTGGCGGCGGCTGCTGACCCTGGAGCAGGCGCACGGGGAGATCGACGTCAGCCTCGGCACCACCCGGGTCCGCGCGCGGGCCGACGAGGCCGGGCTGGTCGACCTCACCGTCCCCGTCGACCTGCCGCCGGGGCCGGCCACCGCGCTGCTGCACGTGGAGGGACGCCCGCCGGTGCCCGCCCCGGTGTACGTCGCCGCGCCCGACGCGGACCGCGGGGTGGTCTGCGACATCGACGACACGGTGTGGATCACCGGCATCCGCCACCCGCTGCGGGCCGCCTGGCGGACCTTCGCGGGCAACGGCTCGACCCGCCGTCCGGTGGCGGGCATGGCCGCGCTGCTGAACCGGCTGGTCGAGGGCGAGCCCGACGCCCCGGTCGTCTACCTGAGCAACGGGCCCTGGAACCTGGCCGGCCCGATCACCGACTTCCTCGCGCGGCACGGCTTCCCGCCCGGCGCCGTCCTGCTCACCGACTGGGGCATCAGCCCGCGGGCCTGGTTCCGCAGCGGGCAGGCGCACAAGCGGGGGTCACTGGAGCGGCTGGCCCGTGACCTGCCCGGCGTCCGGTGGGTCCTGGTCGGCGACGACGGCGAGCACGACCCGGAGATCTACCGCGGGTTCGCCGGCTCGCACCCCGGCCAGGTGACCGCGATCGCGCTGCGCACCGTCGCCCCGATCGGCACCGCCGCGCCGGAGAGCGAGGAACGGGTCGGCGCGGTGCCCGTGGTCCGCGCCGGCGACGGCACGCTGCTGGCGCAGCGGCTGGCCCGCTCCGGCGTCCTCCCGCTCCCGGCCGACGGCACCGGCGGCGCCGCCCGGCCCTGACGCGGGCGCCCCGCGCCGGGGCGGCATGTCCCCCAAACGGGGTAATACGGACCCCCCTGGATCGGAATGGTCGAGGGAGTGCGGTCCGCCGGATCCTGGGTCGGCAGCGCACCGCTCCCCCGCCCGGCGGGGTGCTCCGAGCCCCGGAGGACCGCTCATGGACACCGCAGATCCCCGCGTCTCCCGCCGGGCCGTGCTCCGGCTCGGCACCGGCACCGCGGCCACCCTGGCTCTCGCGTCGGCCGGCCTCCTGGGCACGGCGAGACGGGCCGCGGCCGACGTGGTCGACGCGGAGGTCTTCGCGCTCGACGGCGAGCGCACCATGATCGACGGCCTGGTGGTGCCGGTCCTCGGCTTCGGCAGCACCCCCGCGCAGGCCGAGATCCCCGGCGGCCGGCTGGAGGTCGAGACCGGGGACACCGTGAACCTGACGATCAGCAACGGGACGACGCGGCGGATCGGGCTCGCGGTGCCCGGCGTCCCGGGCGTCGACGGCACCCCGATCGCCCCGGGCGGAACCCGCACGATCTCCTTCACCGCACCGGCCCGGCCGGGGACCTTCGTCTACATCGGCACCGTCGACGGCAGCGCCGACACCGGACGCGCCCTGGGCGCCACGGGCGCCCTCGTCGTCCGGGCCCGGGGGGCGGCCGGCTCCATCGAGGCCAACTTCCCCGGAGCCCTGGCCCGGGCCCGCCGCCAGCCGCTGTTCGGCACCCAGCAGGCCACGATCCCGACGCAGATCGTCCAGGAGCGCACGTGGCTGTTCGCCGAGCTGAACCCCGCCACCGCCCGCGACCTCGCCGGTGGCCGGGTGGCGCTGCCCAACGACCCCGAGCCGGAGTACTTCCTCATCAACGGCATCAGCGGGATGTTGGCCGTCGAGGACCCGGCCACGTACCTCGAGGGCGAGGCGGGGTCCCTGACCGAGCCCGGGGACGCCACGCTCGTCCGCATGATCAACACCGGGCGGGCGCCCCGGTCGGTGCACTTCCACGGCAACCACATCTGGGTGCTCAGCCACCCGGACACCCCGTGGATCGTCGGCACGAACAAGGACACCGTGCGGGTCCCCCCGGGCACGGCCGTGGACGTGCTGTTCCCCTTCAACACCCCGCCGGACTCCTTCCCGGTGGTCGACCGCGCGCAGAAGTACGTGGTGCACGACCACATCGAGATGGCCGAGACCGCCAGCGGCGGCCACTACGCGGGCGGCATGGTCTCCGAGGCCGTCTTCGACTGAGAGGAGTGGACACGATGGCCGGTGGCCTCGTCCCGATCGACCAGAACCGCCCGGCGGACCTCACCCAGGCCACGCACTTCGGGCACAACTACCCGGAGGCGGCTCCCGAGACGCCCGGGCGGGTCCGCCCGGACGTGACCTTCGAGCGCAAGGTCTTCAACGACAAGCTGGAGTTCTCCGACGGCGAGGACGTCGAGTACTGGGCGTTCAAGGACCCGGACGACGACAAGCCGTTCCCGTCGACGCCGATCCGCGTGCGGCAGGGCCAGGTGGTGCACACCGTGATCGACCCGGCGATCAACCGGCACACGATCCACCACCACGGCATCGAGCCGTCCACCTACAACGACGGCGTCCCGGACACCTCGTTCACCGTCAAGAGCGAGTACGCCTACCAGTGGCGGGCCTCCCGGGCGGGCACGTTCTTCTACCACTGCCACCGCAACGCCCCGCTGCACGTGCAGATGGGCATGTTCGGCTACCTGGTCATCGACCCGCCGTCCGGCCCGGGGACCCTGTACGTGGGCGGGCCGCAGTACGACGTCGAGGCGCTGTGGGCCACCTACGACATCGACCCGTCGTGGCGGGACTACAACCACGCCTCGGGGGAGAAGGACGCGATCGCCGACCGGACCCGGCTCAACCGGTTCCGGCCCCGCTACTTCACGGTCAACGGCGTCGACGCACGACAGTCGCGGAACAACCGGAAGACGACCGTGCGGGCACGCGTCGGCCAGCGGGTGCTGCTGCGCCACCTCACCGGCGCGTACTTCGTCAACGTCGTGCGCTTCCCGGCGGCGCTGGCCCCGGTCGTGCACATGTCCGACGGCGAGCTGCTCCCGGAGCCCACCCCCCTGCCGGGGAACCGGCTGGAGACGGTCACCGCCGAGCGCTACGACATGATCCTGACCCCCACCGCCGCGGGCACGCACACCGTGACCTACGAGTTCCGGCACTGGCTCACCGGCGCGCTCGCCGGCACGGCCACCGCCCACGTCATCGTCACCTGACCGAGCCGAGCGGAGACGACACGATGAGGACCTGGAGCAGGCGGACCGCGGTCGTCGGCGCCCTGGCCACGGTGGGCCTCGCGACCGGGGTGACCGCCACCCTGGCCGCGCTGGAGGACGACGGCGTCCACCTGCGTGCCGACTGGCAGAACGGCGGCCAGGCGTGGCTGGAGCTGGAGGACCGCAACACCCTGCCGGTGATCTGCTTCATCTGGGACAACGACCTCCCGCAGGACGGGGACGGCATCGAGAGCCACATCCTCGACCGCGCGGGTCGGGAGGTCGTCGACCTGGGGATCGGTGACCAGTGGATCGAGGGCTCGGGCTCGGGCTGCGAGGTCGTGCGGGACGAGGGGTTCCGCGACGTGTTCGCCAACCCCGGGGAGTACGTCGTCGAGGTCCGGGTCGTCGAGGACCAGGGCACGCCGGCGACGCCCCCGCTCCGGTCCGGCCCGCTGCGGGCGGAGTCGGCCTGAGCGCCGCCGGCGGCTGACGACCCGGGCACCGCCGCCCGATCCCGAGCCGGCGCCGCCTCAGGCCGTGGGGATCCAGCTGCCGTGGAAGCCGAGCGGCACCCGCGCCGGCAGGTGGACCCGCGCCAGCGGTGGGCCCGCGAAGTCCTGGGCGGCGAGCACCACCAGGTCGGCGGCTCCCCGGTCGGGGTCGTGCACGAACGCCATGACGTACCCGTCGTCCTCGCCGGCGTCGGGTGACGACGGGGCGAACACCGCCTCGCCGACCGTGCCGCCGGGGAACCGGTGGGCCTCCACCGTCCCGGTCGCGAGGTCGTGCTTGAGCAGAGCGTCGGCAAACGCGTCGTCCCGGAACGCGCCGTCCGCCCGCACCGAGGCGGCGCTCACGTCCGCGGTCGCCGCGCTGTACCCGTAGCGGTGCGGCCGGGAGACCACTCGCTCGTCGACCCGGGGGAACTCCTGCGGCCGGTCGTCGAGGCAGCGCCGGTGGACGGTACCGGCCGCCGGGTCGACGGTCCACCGGTCCAGCGTCAGCCGCCCGTTCCCGCTCAGGTCCGCGAGGTCGTACCGGCCGTCGTACCGGCACAGGTCCACGACCACCCGATCGCCGTCGTCGTGGGCGTTGAGGGTGTGGAACACCCAGCACGGGTCCACCTCCGCCCACCGGACCGTCCGGTCGGTCCCCTCGCGCGGCAGCAGCCCGACCCGCGGCGGGTGCTCGGGGTTCCAGGCGTAGGGCAGCTGCGAGCCGGCGACGGCGGCGTCCATGCTGAAGGTGACCGGCAGGTCGAGCAGCACGACGTAGCGGTCGGTGAGGGCGAAGTCGTGCATCATCGGCCCGTCCGGGACCGGGACGTCGGTGGTGGCGCCGACCCGCCCGTCCGGGCCGACGACGACGTGCTGCACGTGGTCCCAGGCCCAGAAGTAGGCGACGGCGTGCAGCTCCCCGGTCCGGCGGTCGAGCTTCGTGTGGGCCGCGTACCCGCCGGGCAGCGTGCCGCCGAAGTCGCACGGGCCGACGGTGCTGAGGTCGTCGGTGAGCTCGTACGGCAGCGGGCCGGCCTCGACGGTGGCCAGCGTCCGGCCGGCGTGGGCGACGACGTGGGTGTTGGCCGCGAAGTCCGTGTCGGCGTGCACCGGGCCGCCGGGCCACGGCTCCCCCAGCGCCGCGGCCACCTGCCGGGAGCGGACCCACCGGTTGCGGTACCACTCCGCCCGCCCGTCGCGCAGCCGGACGCCGTGCACCATGCCCGGACCGAGGAACCAGTGCTGCACCGGCTCGTCGAGCCCCAGGGGATTGGGCCCGTTGCGCAGGTAGCGCCCGTCGAGGGCGGCCGGGAGGCGGCCGGTGACCGGCAGGTCGAACGCCGTGACCTCCTCCGTGACCGGCGCGAACGGTCCCTGCACGAACCGGCCGGCGCCGGGGGTCGGGTGGTCGAGCATCGGGCTCTCCCGCCGGTCGATGTCCTGGGTCCCCGTGTCTCCCGGAGTCTGTCCCTCATCCGCGCCCGCCGGAAGGCCGCCGTCCCGAAACCGGATTGCGCCGGGAGGTAGGACGGGGACGTGCGCATCGCGGAGATCGGCCCGGACGACGAGCGGTTCCCCGCCTGGTGCCGGGTGTGGGCCGACAGCCAGCGCGCGGATCGGCCGGGTGACCCGCCGCGGCCGGCCGGCGACCACGTCGCCCTCGCCCGCCGGCTGCTCGCCCCGGGCGGCTCCCTGACCGGCACCCACCGGGTGGCGCTGGCCGGCGGCACCGTCGTCGGCGCGCTGCGGCTGCTGCTGCCGCTGCGGGACAACCCGACCGTCGCCCACGTCGACCTGGCCGTCTCCCCCGCACACCGCCGCCGGGGCGTCGGCGCCCGGCTGCTGGAGGAGGCGGTGCGGGTGACCGGGGGCGCCGGCCGCACCCAGCTGGTCGCCGACGTCGACGAGCCCGCGCCCGGGGTGGCCGGCCGGGCGTTCGCGCTGCGCTCGGGCTGGCGGTGCGACCTCCTGGAGAGCCGTCGCGACCTGCTGCTCCCGCCGGACGAGGCGCGGCTGTCGGCGCTCGAGGCGCAGGCGCGCGCGGCCGGCCGCGGCTACGAGGTGGTCACCTGGCGGGACCGGACGCCGGACGGGCTGGTCCACGACCGGGCACTGCTCGAGCGGCGCATGACCACCGACGCCCCGCACGGGGACCTCCCGGTCGAGGAGGAGCACTGGGACGCCGCGCGGGTGCGGGAGTACGAGGAGGCGCACGTCGCCCGCGGCCGGACGGTGCTCTCGGCCGGGGCGGTGACCGGCGGCCGGCTGGTGGCCTTCACCGACCTGCAGGTCCCCCTCGCGCAGCCGGAGCGGGCCCAGCAGGCCGGCACGCTGGTCCTGCGCGAGCACCGCGGCCGGCGCCTCGGCACCCTGGTCAAGGTCGCGGTGCTGCGGGAGCTCGTGGCGACGCTGCCCGCGGTCCGCCGGATCAGCACCTACAACGCGGAGTCCAACCGGCCCATGGTCGCGGTCAACGAGGCCCTGGGGTTCCGGCCGGCCGGGCAGCTGTCCACCTGGTCGCTCCGGGTCGGGTCCCCGGTGTGACCGACGACGCAGGATCTCCCCGCCTCACCGAGGGCACGGGCGGCCGCGGTCCGGGAACGTGGTGCCGGTGCCGATCCGACGTCCCCCCGTCCGGGCCCTGCTGACCGAGCCACCCCGCGCCGGCCTCGACCTCGCCGCGCTGCTGGCGACCTGGCCGGTGCTGGCGGCGGCGCGCCGCGGCGACGGGCACCCGGTGCTGGTGCTCCCGGGACTGATGACCGGCGATCCCGCCACGGTCCTGCTGCGCGGGTTCCTCCGCGCCCTCGGCCACGACGTCTCCGGCTGGAGCCTCGGCACGAACCGGGGCCCGACGGGACGCGTCGTCCAGGACCTGCGCGCCCGCCTCGACCGCCTGCACCGGGACTCCGGGCAGCGGGTGAGCCTGGTCGGCTGGAGCCTCGGCGGGCTGTACGCCCAGGAGCTGGCCCGGGCGCGACCCGGGAGCGTGCGCCGGCTGGTGACGCTCGGCAGCCCGGTCCTGCGGCAGCCACCCTGGGTGCGGACGGCGTCGCAGCTGGTCGACCGCGGCTCGTGGCTCTCCCCGGGCGCCGCGGCGTTCGCGCGGCCCTGGGCGGAGGCGGGCTCGCTGCGGGTGCCGGCCACCTCCGTGCTCACCCGGGCCGACGGCGTCGTCGACTGGTCGGCCTGCCGGTACCCGCCGGGCCGGCACCGGGAGAACGTGGAGGTGCGCGGCAGCCACCTGGGCCTGGCGCACAACCCCGCCGTGCTGTGGCTGCTCGCCGACCGGCTCGGTGCCCCGGACGGGGTCTGGCGGGCGTTCCGCCCGCCGCTCGCGCTCCGCCCGTTCTTCCCGCGGCGTCGGTAGCGTCCGCGGGGTGCCGGAGGCCACGCGCGAACGGGACGTCACGCGGCGGCGTCTGGACGCCCTCACCTTCGGGCTGTTCACCGTCGCCCTCGGCACGAACATCCCGACCCCGCTGCTGCTGGTCTACCGGCGCACCCTGGGCCTGTCCGAGGCCGACCTCACCGCCGTCTTCGGCTGCTACGCCGTCGGCCTGATCGCGGCAGTGACCGTGTCCGGTGCGGCCTCGGACCGGTTCGGACGGCGGGCCCTGGTGCTGCCGTTCTCGGTCGTCGCCGGCTTGGCCTCGCTGCTGTTCCTCCCCGCCGTCGACCACCTGCCCCTGCTCTACGCCGGGCGGCTGGTGCAGGGCGTGGTGTCGGGCGTCGTGTTCTCGGTGGCCAACGCGTGGCTGCAGGAGCTGGCCGGGCCCGAGGGCCAGCAGTCGGCGGCCACCCGCGGGGCGGTGTCGACGTCACTGGGCTTCGCCGTGGCACCGGCCCTGAGCGGGGTGCTGGCCCAGTACGGCCCGGCCCCGACCACCCTGCCCTACCTCGTGCACGTCGCCGTCCTGGTCGTCGGAGTGGCCGCGCTGGCCACGGTGCCCGAGACGGTGCACGTCCGCCGCCCCGGCCGGCTCATGACCCTGGGCCTGCCGCCGGAGGCGCGCCGGCCGTTCTGGGCGGTGCTGGCCCCCACCGCCGTCGGGGTCTTCGCCTTCCCGTCGGTCGCCGCCACCCTGCTGCCCCTGCTCGTCGTCCGCGACGGGGTCGGCGTCGCCTACGCCGGGCTGATCGGCGGGCTGGCCCTGGCCGCCAGCGCGGTCGCCGCCCGCGTCGGGCGCCGCGCCGACCGGGGCGCGGCGCCGCTCGGCATGGCGCTGGGCGCCGTCGGCCACGGCCTCGGTGTGGTCGCGGTCGTCGCCGGGACGCAGGCGGTGCTGCTGCCGTCGGCGGTGCTGCTGGGCGCCGGGGGCGGCCTCTGCCTCACCGCCGGGCTGACCCTCACCGCCCGGCTGGCGCCCGCGCACACCCGCGGGGCCATGAACAGCGCGTTCTACGCCTTCGCCTACACCGGCTTCGGCACACCGCTGCTCCTGGCCTGGCTGGGCTCGCTGCTCGGCAGCGTCGCCGCGCTGGCCGGGTTCGTGGTCGTCCCGGTCGTTCTCGCCGGCTGGCTGTGGCTGGAGCTGCGCCCCCGCGGGCCGGGCTGAGCGCACGGCCCGGCCGCGGGGAGACGTCGCATCCACCGGGTCCGCCGCCCCTGCCGCTGACGGTGACCCGCCGTTGATCACGGGGTGGATGTCGCTCGACACGCCGCCGGCCGGCGTGTCCCGAGCAAGGACTCCATGATCGACAGGGGTCGCCCGGCCCGCGGGGGCCGGGGTCAGGCGCCGACGTAGGCCGCGAGGTGCTCGCCGGTGAGGGTGGAGCGGGCGGCGACCAGCTCCGCGGGCGTCCCCTCGAAGACGACCCGGCCGCCGTCGTGGCCGGCACCGGGGCCGAGGTCGATGATCCAGTCCCCGTGCGCCATGACCGCCTGGTGGTGCTCGATGACGATGACCGAGCGGCCGGAGTCGACCAGCCGGTCGAGCAGGCCGAGCAGCTGCTCGACGTCGGCCAGGTGCAGGCCCGTGGTCGGCTCGTCCAGGACGTAGACGTCGCCCTTCTCGGCCATCTGGGTGGCCAGCTTCAGCCGCTGTCGCTCGCCGCCGGACAGCGTGGTGAGCGGCTGGCCGAGGGTGAGGTAGCCGAGGCCGACGTCGGAGAGCCGGTCGAGGACCTTGTGCGCGGCCGGCGTGCGCGCCTCCCCCTCGCCGCCGAAGAACTCCTCGGCCTCGACGACCGACATCGCGAGCACGTCGGCGATGTTCCGGCCGCCGAGCGTGTACTCCAGCACCGACGCCTGGAACCGCCTGCCCTCGCACTCCTCGCAGGTGGTCTCGACGGTCGCCATGACCCCCAGGTCGGTGTAGATGACCCCGGCGCCGTTGCAGGTCGGGCAGGCGCCCTCGGAGTTGGAGCTGAACAGTGCCGGCTTCACGCCGTTGGCCTTCGCGAACGCCTTGCGGATCGGCTCGAGCAGCCCGGTGTAGGTCGCCGGGTTGCTGCGCCGCGACCCGCGGATCGCGGTCTGGTCGATCACCACCACGCCCTCGCGGCCGGCGACCGAGCCGTGGATGAGCGAGCTCTTCCCGGAGCCGGCGACCCCCGTGACGACGCAGAGCACGCCGAGCGGGACGTCGACGTCGACGTCGCGCAGGTTGTGGGTGCCGGCGCCGCGGACCTCCAGCACCCCGGACGGCGTCCGCACCGACGGCTTGAGGGAGGCGCGGTCGTCCAGGTGCCGCCCGGTGAGCGTGCCGCTGGCCCGCAGCCCCTCGACGGTGCCCTCGAACACCACCTGCCCGCCCTCGGTGCCGGCGCCGGGGCCGAGGTCGACGACGTGGTCGCCGATCGCGATCGTCTCGGGCTTGTGCTCCACGACGAGCACGGTGTTGCCCTTGTCGCGCAGCCGCAGCAGCAGCTCGTTCATCCGCTGGATGTCGTGCGGGTGCAGGCCGATCGTCGGCTCGTCGAAGACGTAGGTGACGTCGGTGAGCGAGGAGCCGAGGTGGCGGATCATCTTGGTGCGCTGGGCCTCGCCCCCGGACAGCGTGCCGGCCGGCCGGTCCAGCGAGAGGTAGCCCAGCCCGATCTGCGCGAACGAGTCGAGCAGGTGCTGCAGCCCGGTCAGCAGCGGGGCCACCGACGGCTCGTCGAGGTCGCGGATCCACTCGGCGAGGTCGCTGATCTGCATCGCGCAGAGGTCGGCGATGTTCTTCCCGTTGATCCTCGACGACCTGGCCTCCGGGGCCAGCCGGGTGCCGTCGCACTCGGGGCACGTGGTGAAGGTGATCGCGCGCTCCACGAACGCCCGGACGTGCGGCTGCATCGCCTCGACGTCCTTGGACAGCATCGACTTCTGGATCTTGGGGATCACGCCCTCGTAGGTGAGGTTGACCCCCTCCACCTTGATCTTGGTGGGCTCCCCGTAGAGGAGCGTGTGCAGCTCCTTCTTCGTGAAGTTCGCGATCGGCTTGTCCATGGGCAGGCCGGCACCGGCGAAGATCCGGCCGTACCAGCCGTCCATGCTGTAGCCGGGCACCGTCAGCGCGCCCTCGCTCAGCGACCTGGTCTCGTCGTACAGCGCGGTCAGGTCGAAGTCGGTGACCGAGCCCATGCCCTCGCAGCGCGGGCACATGCCGCCGAGCCGGGTGAAGGTCGCCTTTTCCGCCTTGGTCTTCGCGCCGCGCTCGACGGTGATCGCCCCGCTGGCCCGCACCGTGGGGATGTTGAACGAGAACGCGTTGGGCGAGCCGATGTGCGGCCGGCCCAGCCGGCTGAACAGGATGCGCAGCATCGCGTTGGCGTCGGTGGCGGTGCCGACCGTCGAGCGGGGGTTGGCGCCCATCCGCTCCTGGTCGACGATGATCGCGGTCGTCAGCCCGTCGAGGACGTCGACCTCGGGCCGCGACAGCGTCGGCATGAAGCCCTGCACGAAGGCGCTGTAGGTCTCGTTGATCAGCCGCTGGGACTCCGCGGCGATCGTGCCGAACACCAGCGAGCTCTTGCCGGAGCCGGAGACGCCGGTGAAGACGGTCAGCCGGCGCTTGGGCAGCTCGACGCTGACGTCCTTGAGGTTGTTCTCGCGCGCGCCGTGCACACGGATCAGGTCGTGGCTGTCGGCGGTGTGCGCCGTCGCCTGTCGGTCCGTGCTCGTGGCCGTGCTCATCGGATCTCCGTTCGTCGGGCGGACCGGCTGCGCGGCCCCGTCGGCGTCCCTGGCTCGACCCGACCGGCGCCGAGCGGAACGCGGTCGCGGCAACCCCCGCTGTCTACCGGATCGGCGGTGCGCACCGGGAGGGGCGCCGCGCGGTCGCCGTCCGTTCCGGGGACCCGCCGTCCACCGCCCGAGGGGTTGACCAAGGACGGTAACGATGTATCGTTACCGTCATCCGATACACCTGGAGGCCAGCGATGAACCCCATGCGAGGGCGCGAGGGCCGACACCCCGGCCTGCGCCACCACCACCCCCACCACGGCCGGCCGGACTTCGCCGGAGGCGGCCCGGTGCACCCCCGCCGCGGCGGCCGCGGCCGCGCACCGCGCGGCGACGTCCGCACCGCCGTCCTGCTGCTGCTCGCCGAGGAGCCCATGCACGGTTACCAGCTCATGCAGTCCATCGCCGAGCGCAGCGGCGGCCGGTGGACGCCGAGCCCCGGCGCCATCTACCCCACGATCAGCCAGCTGGAGGACGAGGGCCTGGTCACCGTCACCGCGGACGCCGGCCGCAAGCTGGTGACGCTGACCGACGCCGGGCGCGAGCACGTCGAGTCGGGCCGTGAGGCGTGGCCGGACCCGTTCGCCGGCGCTCCCGGTGCCGGTCCGGGCGCGGACCTGCGCGGGCCGCTCGAGCAGCTGGCGGCGGCCGCGCGCCAGGTGGCGCGCACCGGCTCCGACGGCCAGCGGGTCCGGGCGGCGGCGGTCCTCGCCGAGGCCCGCCGGTCGCTCTACCTGCTCCTCGCCGAGGGGCCCGAGGGGCCGGCCGGCCCCGGGGCGGGGTGAGCCGCGCTCAGTCCGGCTCGAGCACCCGCTCGGCCACGTACTCCCCGATCGCCAGCGAGGACGTGGCCGCCGGCGACGGCGCGTTGCGCACCGTGACGACGGGGCCGAGCCGGTTGACCCGGAAGTCGTCGACCAGGGTGCCGTCCCGGTCCACCGCCTGGGCCCGGACGCCGGCCGGGGCGCGCCGCACGTCGGCGGGGGTCAGGGCCGGCACGTACTCCCGCGCCGCGGCCACGAACGCCGAGCGCGACAGCGAGCCGTGCACCTCCGCGACGGCGGTGCGCCAGTGCCGCCGCGCCAGCGGCCGCATGCCCGGCCAGGTCAGCGTCGCGAGCAGCTCCCCCGGCCGGACGTCGCGCCAGCGGTAGCCCTCCCGGGCCAGGGCGAGCACCGCGTTGGGCCCGATGTCGACGCCCCCGTCGACGCGTCGGGTGAAGTGGACACCGAGGAACGGGTAGCGCGGATCGGGCACCGGGTAGACCAGGCCCCGCACCAGCGAGCTCCGCTCGGGCACGAGGCGCAGGTACTCGCCGCGGAAGGGCACGATCGCCGGCCCCTCCTCGTCGCCGGCCAGCCGCGACACCCGGTCGGTCTGCAGGCCGGCGCAGACGACCAGCCGGTCGACGGCGAGCTCCTGCCCGCCGGAGCCGACCACCACTCCCCCGCCGGGCGGCCGCCGCACGCCGGTGACCTCGAAGCCCAGCCGGACCTCGTGGCCCGCCCGCCGCAGGTCCTCGGCCATGGCATGGGCGACCGCGCGGAAGTCGACGATGGCGGTGTGCGGGGAGTGCAGGGCCCCCGCCCCCACCACCTCGGGCTCGACCTCCCGCAGCTCGCCGCCGGCCAGCCGGCGCAGCCCGGGGACGCCGTTGGCGGTGGCCCGGCGCTCGATCTCCCGCAGCGCGGGCAGCTCGCCGTCGTCCCGGGCGACGACGAGCTTGCCGCACTCGTCGTAGACGAGGCCGTGGCCGGCGCAGAACTCCCGGAGCAGCACCCTGCCCCGCGTGCACAGCCGCGCCTTGAGCGAGCCCGGCGGGTAGTAGAGGCCCGCGTGCACCACGCCGCTGTTGCGCCCGGTCTGGTGGACGCCGACGTCGTGCTCCTTGTCCACCACGGTGAGGCGCGCGTCCGGCCGGAGCTCGGCGAGCCGGCGGGCCACCGCCAGCCCGACGATGCCGGCTCCGACGACGCCGATCCGCACCGGTCCGGTCGCGCTCACCCGACACCCCGTTCCCCGCGGTCCGACACAATCCACCAACCGGACGAGACGGTTTCGTTCGATCTGGGCCTGTGCCACCCGATGGGGGGATACGTAACGTCACGGACAGCAGCCAGTTCGTACCGGTCCGTCACGTCGGTGCGTTCCCGACCCGCCCGAGGAGCTTCCCGTGTCGTCCTTCTCCCGCCCGTCCCTGACCCTCCTGACCGACGCGTCCGCGACCGCCGAGCGGTCGCTGCCGGAGTGGCCCCTCCCCGCCGCCTCCGACGAGACGTGGCGGCTCGACGCCCTGTGCGCCGAGACCGACCCCGAGGCGTTCTTCCCGGAGAAGGGCGGCTCCACGCGTGAGGCCAAGCGCGTGTGCACCGGTTGCGACGTCCGGGCCGAGTGCCTGGAGTTCGCCCTGGCCAACGACGAGCGTTTCGGCATCTGGGGCGGGCTGTCCGAGCGCGAGCGCCGTCGCCTGCGCCTGCAGCGGCGCGACGTCCTCAGCGCCTGACCGGCCCGTGTCGCCGGCGGCGGGTCAGGCGCTCCGCCCGAGCCGGGCGAGCACGCGCGTGAGCCGGTCGGCGTCCGGGCGCGTCGGCACGACGGGCCGGCAGATGCCCTCCATGTGCAGCGCCTCCCCGAAGCCGTCCGCGCCGCGCTCCACCCGCTCCAGCTCGGCGTCGGTCAGGCCGGCGTCGAGCCCGGCCGCCCGGGCGACGTCCCAGCGGTGCACGACCATGTCCCACACGTAGAACTGCTCGAACGTCGCGCCGACCGTCGTCGGCCCGAAGAAGCCCTCGTACGAGGCGCCGGCCACCCCGTCGTCGGCGATCACCGCGAGCACCCGCTGCGCGTGGTCCCGCCACACCGCGGCGGGATCGGCCGCCACGTCCGGTGCCGGCCCGAGGTCGAGGCCGCGACCGGTGAGGAACTCCCGCTGGGTGTCGACCAGGTGGCCGACGACGTCGCGGGCGGTCCAGCCCTCGCAGGGCGAGGGGTTGGTCCACGCGTCCGCGGGGACGGCGTCGAGGACGTCGAGCAGGGGCCGGGAGGCGGACGCGAACCGGTCCGCGGTGCTGGTCATACCCGGAGCGTGCGGGATGCGGCACCCTGCGTCTTGATGAAACCCGACAGCGAGCGGCCCCGGCTGGACGTGGTCGAGCGGGCCCACCTCAAGGAGCCCGGCGACGCGTCGCACGTCATGTACCGGTACGCCCCGGGCGGGGAGTTCACCGGCCTCCTCCAGCGGTACTGGATCCCGGTCTGGTCGGTGCCGCCGGGGCAGGAGGCGCCGCAGCGCGTCCTGCAGTACCCCGGCTCCCTGCTCGTCGTCGCCGTCGACCACGCCCGCTTCCACGGCGTGGTCTCGGGTCTGTCGACGACCACGCTGAGCGGCGCGGGCTGGGCCGTGGGCGTGATGCTGGCCCCGGCCGCGGGCAGCCTCGTCACCGGGGCCTCCATGACCGGCTACACCGACCGCTCGGTGGACGTCGCCGAGGTGCTGGGGACCCGCGGCGAGGAGCTGACCGCCGGCGTGCGGGCCGCCATGTCCGCCGACCCGCACGCGCCCGCGGCGCACCACCGGGCGGTGTCGGCGTACGAGAGGGTGCTGCGGGCGTTCCTGCCCGTCGACGCCGAGGGCGACCTGGTCAACCGGGTCGTCGCGTTCGTGGAGTCCCGCAGCGACGTCACGCGGGTCGCCCAGGTCTGCACGGAGTTCGAGCTGTCCGAGCGGGCCCTGCAGCGGCTGGTCTCCCGCCGGCTGGGCCTGACGCCGAAGTGGCTGATCCAGCGCCGGCGCCTGCAGGAGGCGGCCGAGCGGCTGCGCACCGGCACGACCTCGCTCGGGGCGGCCGCGGCGGCGCTCGGCTACGCCGACCAGCCGCACTTCACCCGCGACTTCGCCCGGGTGACGGCGATGACGCCGGGCGAGTTCGCGGCCCGCTACGCCTGACCACCGCGCGGACGCCGGCCGCCCGTCGTTCAATGACCCGGGTGGACAGGCCGACACCCCTGCACCGGTTGAGCGGGCACCGCGAGGGCAGCGGCGCGCCGCTGCTGCTGCTCCCGGGGCTGGGCAGCACCCGTGCGGAGTTCGGGGCGGTGCTGCCCGAGCTGGCGCGCCGCTACGACGTCCTCGCCCTCGACCTGCCCGGCCACGGCTCCTCGCCCCCGCTGCCCGCCGACGTCCGGGCCGACGTCGCGACGCTCACCGACGCCGTCGAGCAGGAGCTCGACCGGCGTGGGATGGGCGAACCGCACGTCCTCGGCGTCTCCCTCGGCGCGCGCCTCGGCCTCGAGCTCGCCCGGCGGCAGCGCGCGCGGTCGGTCGTCGCCATCGCGCCCACCGGACCGCTCACACCCCCGGAGCGGGCCGTCCAGGTCGCCCTGCTCGCCGTGGCCCGCCTGGGCTTCGGCGCACTCGCCCCGGTCGCCGACGCCGTGCTCCACGGGGCCGTGCCGCGCACGGCGGCACTGAGCCTCCTGCGGGCGCGCGGATGGCGCACGCCGACCGCGGAGGCCGCGGCACTGGTCCGCGCGTTCGCCGACACCGAGGACTTCTGGCGACTGGTCCGCTCCGCCGTCGTGCGCGAGGCCACGATCGACTACTGGGCCGTCGACTGCCCGGTCGTCGTCGCGCAGGGCACCCACGACGTCATGACGCTGAGCCAGGCCGCGTGGCTGGCGCTCCTGGTGCCCTCCGCCCGCTTCCGCCTGCTGCCGTTCGCCGGCCACAGCGCGATCGCCGACGTCCCGCGGCGGGTGGTCCGCCTCGTGGACCGCGCCGCGGCCGCCTCCGGCCGCTGACTACGGGATCAGCGGCCGGAGGACCAGACCCGCCGCGGCCAGCGCCTCCGCCGCCAGCGGGATCCGGCCGACGACGGGGTGCCGCCGCAGCGACGTGTACAGGCTGCGCTCCCGCGCCTGGCCCTCGAACCCGTCCCGGGCGGTGTCGAACCCGTCCAGGGGGGCGAAGAGGTTGTCCGGCGCGTCGGCCGGCTTGGGCACGCCCGTGTCGTGGGCCTCGAACCCGAAGCGGGTCATGAGCGCGTCGACCAGGCGGGGGGCGAGCTTCTCGCCGAGGATCAGCGCCTTCGCCGACCCGCCGGCGACGACGTCCCGGACCGGGTGCGCCGCGGCGTGCAGGACGGCCTCCACCACGACCTCGGGCTGGTAGATCGGCGGCGGCGCGACGGGCTTGACGCCGATCTTCGTCCGCGCCTGGTCGAACAGCGGAGTGTTGATGGTCGCGGGCAGGACCTGGGTGATGCTGACCGGCAGGCCCTCCCGGCGCACCTCGGTCCGGAGCGTCTCCAGGAACCCGTCGATGCCGTGCTTGGTCGCGCAGTAGGCCGTCTGGAGGGGCACCCCGCGCTTGGCGCCCATCGAGGAGATGGAGACGAACGCACCGCCGTCCCGCCTCAGGTGCGCCACGGCGGCCATGGCCCCGTGGACCTGGCCCATCAGGTTGACGTCGACGACCCGCTGGAACTCCTCCGGCGTCGTCTCCTCGAACGGGGCGACGAGCAGGACGGCGGCGGCGTGCACCCACGTGTCCAGCCGGCCGTACTCGTCGACCGCGCGCTGGGCCACCCGTCGCACCTGGGCCGCGTCGGCGACCTCGGCGACCACGGCGCAGGCCTCGCCGCCGGCCGCCCGGATCTCCTCGACGAGGGACCGCAGCCCCGCCTCGCCCCGTGCCGCGACGACGACCCGCGCGCCCTCGGCGGCGAACCGGGCCGCGGTCGCGCGGCCGATGCCGCTCGACGCGCCCATCACGACGACGACCTGCTCGCCCACCGGCTTCAACCGTGTCTGTGCCATGGCGGGTGCCCTACCCCGGCGAGACGCGGCCGCTGGGCGTGTCGGCCGGATGTGTCCGGCGCGACACCGGGGCCGGCCCGGGTGCGCACGCGCCACGGCCCCGGCGCGGGGGTTTCACGGCCACGCCGGGGCCGGTCGGCCGACGGGGTGCCCTCGGGCGGCGCCGCCCAAACCCCCGTGTCGGACGTTGGCGGGCGGGGCGCACCCGAGGGAACGCCCCAGGGCCCCGCCCGCCGACCAGCATGCCGCCGACCGGTGCACCCCGCAACAGATGTCTAGGACGTCTGCCGATCGGCGTGGGCAGCCCTAGGGTCGGCTCGTGGAGGTCTGGTTCAACCCGTCCTGTTCCAAGTGCCGCACCGCACGCGACCACCTGGAGGAGGCCGGCGTGGAGTACACGCTGCGCCGCTACCTCGACGACCCGCCGACCGAGGCGGAGCTGCGCGCCGCGCTGGGCGCGCTGCGGCTGCAGCCGTGGGACGTCACGCGGATGTCCGAGCCGCTGGCCCGCGAGCTCGGGCTGCGGGACCTCCCCCGGGACGCCGACACGTGGATCCGGCTGCTGGTGCAGCACCCGAGGCTGGTCCAGCGCCCGCTCGTGCTGACCGACGACGGCCGGGCGTGGGTCGCCCGGGACGACGAGACGCTGACCGAGGTGGTCGCGGCCGCCCGCGACGCGCACGGGCGGCCGTGACCGCCGGGGAGGCGGTCAGCCCCGGTAGTTCACGTGGACGTGGTCCATGTGGTTGGCCGTCGGGCTGCCGCGGTCGGCCATGGCCTTCCAGGCACCGTTCGGCGAGCTGAGCATCCGCTGCTTCCAGATGATGTAGTCCACGCCCAGCTCGTCCCAGTGGGCGATGTGGTACTGGGCGATCGTGTCCCCGAGCGCGGAGCTGGTCATGTAGTCCAGCGCCAGGCCCGAGGGGTGGCCGCCCGGGTCGGCGGCGCTGGCACGGGTGCCGCCGATGGTGATGCCGGCGGCGCCGGGCACGTTGCTGACCACCGCGTTGGCGGCCGCCTGCGCCGGGGGCTTGGTGGGCCCGGCGGTGTTGGTGATGCGCGCGACGGTGGTGGCCGCGACGCTCCCCGAGGCCGCGGCCGTTCCGGCGGACCCACCGGAACGCTGCGGGGCGGCCTTCGCCGCCTGGGCGGCCTTCGCCGCTTCGGCGGCCTTCGCGGCCTCGGCGGCCTTCGCGGCCTCGGCGGCCTTCGCGGCCTCGGCGGCCTTGGCCGCCTCGGCGGCCCGCGCTGCGGCCTCCTCCTCGGCCTTCCGGCGGTCCAGCTCGGCCTGGTCGGCGGCGGCCTGGGCCTGCTGCGCCGCGGTCTGCTCGGCCTCGCGGCTGCTGCGGCTGGCGGTCAGCTGCTCGAGCGCCTCCAGGTCCGGCGTCGCCTGGGCGGCGGGGGCGGAGTCGGCGGTCAGCCCGAGCTCAGCGGCGACGCTGACCGACTCCGACGGCCCGGCCTCGGCCTGCGCGGCCGGGTCCGAGCCGAACAGGACGTTGACCATGAGGGCGCCGGCGGTGGCCACGCCGAGGTACAGCGCGGGACGGCGGACGGTCGCCGGGGGACGGCGGCGCGAACCGCTGCGGCGGTCGGCGGCGCGACCGGTTGTCGTGCGGGGGTCCATGAGGGGGTGTGCTCCGGGGTCTACGGCGCAGCGGCGCGCCGGGGGGCGGCGGGCTGCGGGGGCGAGCGAGCAGCGGGGCTGCGGTCGTCCGGGCGCCTGCGCGGGTCACCGGGGAAGCGGCGGTCAGCCGGTCGAGCGGAGGTGCTCGAGGTGGGCCCGCGGGCGGCGTGCGTCAGGGACGGCCGCGTGCGATCAGGTGCGCGGGCGCACCCGGCTCGGGCGGTACCGGCTCGGGCGGGGTCGTGCTGCAGGGCAAGGGCGCGCCATCCGGCGGCTCTCCGTTCTTCCGATGGCCGCCTACCGAGTTAGCTGACGGGTTCGGGCGGGAAGCAGCCCTACTCGCTCCGGACGGATGCCCGGAGCGGGATTCACCCCAGTACTGCGATGGGTCCCCGGCTCACCCCGGAGGGCGACTCGGCGGCGTCCGTTCGGGGCTCCCCGGGCGGGGACGCGACGGTCGAGCGGACCACCCCACCGTAACCGTCGTTATGCAGTTGTGACAATCCGTGGCCGTCGTTTCGTCGGGTGACCCGCGTCGCGCAGCGCCCGATCGACGGCCGGACGGTGTAGGGGCTGGACCCTCAGCCGACGGGGACCGCCACGGCGCGCTCGACCGCGGCCGCGGCGTCGAAGGACGCCGGCACCGGCACCAGGGGCGGGCGCACGGTGCCCATGGGGTGCCCGTGCCGCCGCTCGGCGATGCGCTTGAGCAGCCCCGGCGCGACGAACTCCTTGGTCATCGCCCGCACCTGCTGCAGGTGGGCCGACAGCGCCGCGGCGTCGGCCGCCCGCCCGCCGCGGACGTGCTGGTGGAGCGCGACGACCTGCTCGGGGACGATGTTGGCCAGCGCGGAGATCGAGCCGGTGGCGGTCAGCAGGCGGGCCGGCAGGTCGTCCTCGGTACCGACCAGCACGCCCTTGCCCGCCGCGTGCACGGCCTCGGCGTAGCCGGCCTCCCCGCCGGAGTCCTTCACCCCCCACACCGGCAGCGCGGTCACGAGCTCCGCGGGGACGGGCACCGCGTACTTGGGGATGTGGTAGACGACCACCGGGTGCCGGGTGGCGGCCAGGACCCGCTCGTAGAACACCCGCAGGCCCTCGGCCGCGGCCGGCCGGAAGTAGTACGGCGGGAGCACCATCACCGCCCGCACCGGCAGGTCCGCCAACTGCGCCAGCAGGTCCAGGGTGTCCGGCAGGTTCCCCTCCGCCACCGTCGGGACGACGTGCAGCGGCCCCACCTCCGGCAGCAGGGCCTCCAGCACGGCCAGCTTCTCCCGCGGGGACACCGACGGCCCCTCGCCGTTGGTGCCGAACGGGATGACCCCGGCCACGCCCTGCCCGGCCAGCCAGCGGACGTGGCCCAGGTAGGAGTCGACGTCGATGCTGAAGCGCTCGTCGTCGCGGAAGGGCGTCACGTTCGCCACGTAGACACCCTCGAGCACGCCGGCGGGGTCGTCGGGGTGCATCGTCACCTCCCGAGGTCGACGGTCCGGTCCAGGAACGCGGTCAGTTCACGGCGGCTGGGCAGGCCCTCGTAGTCGCCGCGGTCCTGCACGCAGAAGGCGCCCATGGCGTTGGCGGTGCGCAGGCGCTCGGCCGGACCGCAGCCCCACAGGGTGGCCGCGAGGTAGCCGGCGGCGAACGCGTCGCCGGCACCGACCGGGTCGAGCTGTCGGGCGGGGAACCCCGGGGAGGTCAGCCGCTCGGCGTCCACCCGGGCCGCGCAGCCGCGCGCGCCGAGCTTGAGCACGACCTCGGCGGGCCCGGCGTCGGCCAGCCGCTCCAGGCACGTGTCGTCGTCCCAGCCCCACAGGGCGCGGACCTCGTCGTGGCCGGCCAGCAGGACGTCGACGTGCGGGAACATCGCCTCGCTGGCGGCGCGGGCCGCGGCCGGCTCCCACAGTCGGCTGCGGTAGTTGACGTCGTAGCTCACGCGCACGCCCGCCGCCCGCGCCGTCCGTGCCGCCCACGGCAGGAACTCCGCGGCCTCCGGGGAGAGCGCCCCGGTGATCCCGGTGAGGTGCAGGAAGGCCGCACCCTCGAGGACGGCGGGGTCGAAGGCGCCCGGGGCGAGGGTCGAGGCCGCCGAGCCGCGGCGGTAGTAGTGGACCCGCAGCGCCCCGGCGACCTCCTCGCGCAGGTAGAGGCCGGTCGGGCGGTCCGGCACCCGGCGCACCGCACGGGTGTCCACGCCCTCGGCCCGCACCCGGTGCAGCACCAGCTCGCCGGGCTCGTCGTCCCCGAGGATGCTCACCCAGGCGGCCGGGACGCCCAGCCGCGACAGCCCGATGGCGACGTTGCTCTCCGCGCCGCCGATCGACAGCGTCACCGCCCCGGCGTGCCGGAGCCGGCCGGGCGCCGTCGGGACGACGAGCACCATCGTCTCCCCCGCGGTGACCACCCGCGGGACGGCCGCGGCGACCTCCCCCGGCTCACCCACCGAAGAGCTTCGCCAGCTGCTCGTTGAACGTCAGCACCGACAGGAAGCCGAACAGCAGGAAGGACCAGACCAGCGCGGCGACCCGCAACCCGCCCGGGCGGATCTCCTTCGGCAGCATCCGCCGGTTCACCAGGAGCAGCAGCGCCGAGTAGATGAACATCATCAGCCCGCCGGTCACCGCGGAGATGACCAGCAGGATCAACGGCTGCGACAGCCCGGACAGCAGGACGATGCAGCCGATCGCCACCAGGCCCCAGACCAGCGCGAAGTAGATCTTGCTCTCGTTCGCGTTGCGCAGGTACGCGGTCTTCAGGACGTCGGCCCCGAGCCGGCTGGTGTAGTCGACGATGCCCAGCGCGGCGGCGAACAGCGAGAAGGCGCCGATGATCCAGAAGAAGGTGCCGAACCAGCCGCCCACGGAGGCGTTGAGGGCGTCGCCCTCGGCCTTGAGGAACGAGATGTCGCTGGCCAGCCCCTCCTCCCCGAACACGGTGGCGTAGGCCAGCAGCGAGGTGAACAGGATGGTGAGGAAGCTGATGGCCACGAACGTCGAGAGCTGCTCGGTGTTCGCGAACTTCCACCAGCGCCGCCACCGGCCGAGGTTCTCCGGGGTCGGCTCGAACACGAACCCGGTCGAGGGCGCGGCCTCCGGGTGGCCGGTGACCGGGCTGACGATCCGCGGCACGTAGGCGCCCATGCCGAAGCGCTTGTCGCGGATCCAGTTGCTCTGGCACAGGTTCTGCCCGCCGCCGGCGCCGGCGAAGGCCAGCGCACCGAGCAGGAGCGCGAACCCGAGCTCCTCGGCCGGCAGCCCGGCCTCGGTGACGATCTGGGGGACGTCCGCCCAGGTCGAGGCGCCGATCACGGCGACGGAGGCGACGACGATGAGCAGCAGGACCGCCGCGACCTTGACCATCTCGATCTTCTCGAGCGCCTGGTACACGACCGGCGCGAAGGTCAGGACGATCCCGATCAGCAGCAGCATGCCGAGGGCGATCGGCACCACGCTGCCGCCGACGAGGTACGTGACCAGGGTGGCGGAGCTGGTCGCCCACCCCGGCCAGATGTTGGCGAAGTAGGCCATGATCGCGAACACCAGGCCCCAGTGCCGCCAGTACCGGCTGAAGCCGGTGAGCGCGGTCTCCCCGGTGGCGAGGGTGTACCGCTCGATCTCCATGTTGAGGAAGTACTGGGTGGCCAGGCCCACGAAGGCCGCCCAGACGAACACCAGCCCCACCTGGCTGGCGATGTAGGGGTAGAGGATGAACTCGCCGCTGGCCATCCCGACGCCGGCGGCGATGATCCCCGGGCCGATGACGTGCCGGAAGCTGGCCGGCGGCTCGGGCATCTCCCGCACCGACGGCGCGGCCAGGTGCTTGGTCGGGAAGAGGTCCACCACCGACGGCGGCCGGCCTCCTGGACGGGTCGTGACCATCGCGCCCCCTGTGTGAGCTGAGTCACTGTCACAGGCGCATCCATTCCTGCACGTCCGGCGCGCAGCGGCAACCCGGGGGTGCGGCCCGGGGTCAGACGGAGACGTTCGGGTAGTCCCCGGTGCCGTGCGGCGTGAAGGCGACGTGCCGCTCGCACAGGTCCGCGCTGCGGCGCACGCCCAGCAGCTGCATCGAGCGCAGGTACTCCTCGGCCAGGATCTCGTAGGTCCGCAGTACGCCGTCCCGGCCGCCGGCCATGAGCCCGTACAGGTAGGCCCGGCCGATCATCACCGCATCCGCGCCGAGCGCGCGGGCGGCCATGACGTCCTGCCCGTGCAGCACGCCGCCGTCGATGAGCACCGTGGCCCCCGGCCCCACGACCCCGCGGATCTCCGGGAGGACGTCCAGCGTCGCGGCGGAGCGGTCCAGCTGGCGGCCGCCGTGGTTGGAGACGACCACCCCGTCGGCCCCGTGCTCCACGGCCTCGCGCGCCGACGCCGGCGTCGTCACCCCCTTGACGAGGAGGCGGCCCCGCCAGCGCTCGCGCAGCCAGTCCAGCGAGCCGAGGTCCAGGCGCGGGTCGAACATCATGCTGGCGACCTCGCCCGGGGTCGGGTTGCCCGGGACGCCGGTGAGCGAGGCGAAGGTCATCCCGCCGGTGGTCAGCTTGTTGAACCACCAGCCCGGGAACCGCGACATGTTCAGCACGGTGCGGGCGGTGAGCGTCGGCGGGATGGTCAGGCCGTTGACGACGTCCCGGTAGCGCATGCCGGAGACGGTGGTGTCGACGGTGAGCAGCAGCGTCGAGTACCCGGCCGCCTCGGCCCGCGCCAGCAGGCTCGCGTTGAGCTCCCGGTTCGCGGTGAAGAACAGCTGGAACCACAGGTCGCCCGACGGCGCCGCGGCCCGCACGTCCTCGATCGAGGTGGAGCCCACCGTCGACAGGGCGTAGGGCACGCCGACGTGCGCGGCCACGGAGGCGACGGCGGCCTCCCCGTGGTGGTGCATCATCCGCGTGTAGCCGGTGGGGGCGAAGACCAGTGGCATCGCGATGCGCCAGCCGAGCAGCTCCACGGCGGGGTCCGGGTCGGCGACCGAGCGCAGGGCGTCGGGGTGGAAGGTGACCCGCCGGTAGGCCGCGACGTTGCGGGCCGCGGTGATCTCCTCCTCCGCCGCGCCGTCGACGTAGTCGAAGACCGCGCGGGGCGTGGTGCGGCGGGCCGCCGCGCGCAGGTCGCGCACCGTGAGCGCACGCTCCAGGCGCCGGGCGGTGCGGCCGGCCCGGGGCCGGCGGAACTGCACGACCTCGCGGAGCTCGGACCACCTCGGCACCTGCCGCGCCGTGTGGACCGGTGGCATCGACACCTCGTCGGTCATGTCCCCTCGCTCTGCACGCTGACGACCAGCCGGGACGTGGCGGTTGCCAGCGTCGCAGGGTCCCCGCAGAGCCGCTCGTCGTCCGCCGGAGCGCGGCCGGGCGGCTCCCCGTGCCACGATCGCGCCGGCAGGGCCGGGCCGCCCGACGGCGACCCCCGGCGGGAGGAGGCCCCGGTGGACGACGCGGCACCCGGACGGCGACTGCGCAGCCAGGCGTGGTTCGACGACCCGCGGGACCCCGGGATGACGGCGCTCTACGTCGAGCGCTACCTCAACTGGGGGCTCACCCGCGAGGAGCTCCAGTCGGGCCGGCCGGTGATCGGGATCGCGCAGACCGGCTCGGACCTCGCCCCGTGCAACCGGCACCACCTGCAGCTGGCCGGGCGGGTGCGCGAGGGCATCCGGGACGCCGGGGGGCTGGCCCTGGAGTTCCCGGTGCACCCCATCCAGGAGACCGGCCGGCGTCCGACGGCGGCCCTGGACCGCAACCTGGCCTACCTCGGCCTGGTCGAGGTGCTGTACGGCTACCCGCTGGACGGCGTGGTGCTGACCACCGGCTGCGACAAGACGACGCCGGCCTGCCTGATGGCCGCGGCCACGGTGGACCTCCCGGCGATCGTGCTGTCCGGGGGGCCGATGCTCGACGGCTGGCACGACGGCGTGCGGACCGGGTCGGGGACCATCGTGTGGAAGGCCCGGGAGCTGCTCGCCGCCGGCGAGATCGACGAGGCCGGGTTCGTCGAGCTGGTGGCCTCCGCGGCCCCCTCCCCCGGCCACTGCAACACCATGGGCACCGCGTCGACGATGAACGCGATCGCCGAGGCCCTCGGCATGAGCCTGCCCGGCTGCGCCGCCATCCCCGCCCCGCACCGGGACCGCGCCCGGATGGCCTACCTGACCGGCCGGCGGATCGTGGAGATGGTGCGGGAGGACCTCCGGCCGTCCGACGTCCTCACCCGGGAGGCGTTCGAGAACGCCGTCGTGCTCACCTCCGCGATCGGCGGGTCCACCAACGCGCCGATCCACGTCAACGCCCTCGCCCGGCACGCGGGGGTGCCGCTGGACGTCGACGACTGGCAGGAGCTGGGCCTGCACGTGCCGCTGATCGTGGACCTGCAGCCGGCCGGCCGGTTCCTCGGCGAGGAGTTCCACCGGGCCGGCGGCGTGCCCGCCGTCGTCGCCGAGCTCATGGGCCACGGGCTGATCCACGAGGACGCCCTGACCGTCACCGGCCGGTCGATCGGCGAGAACTGCCGGGAGGCCCGGGTGACCGACCGCGAGGTCATCCGCACCTTCGACACCGCGCTGCTGCCCGACGCCGGCTTCCTGGTGCTGCGGGGCAACCTCTTCGACAGCGCGATCATGAAGACCAGCGTCATCTCCCCCGAGTTCCGGGAGCGCTACCTGTCCGACCCCGCGCACCCGGGGGTGTTCCAGGGCCGCGCGGTCGTCTTCGACGGGCCGGAGGACTACCACGCCCGCATCGACGACCCGGCGCTGGCGGTCGACGAGACCTGCCTGCTGGTCATCCGCGGGGTCGGCCCGCTGGGCTACCCGGGCTCGGCCGAGGTGGTGAACATGCAGCCGCCCGCGGCCCTCATCAAGCAGGGCGTGCACGAGCTGCCGTGCATCGGGGACGGCCGCCAGTCGGGGACGTCGGGCTCGCCGTCGATCCTCAACGCCGCACCCGAGGCGGCCGACGGCGGCGGGCTGGCGCTGCTGCGCACCGGCGACGTGGTCCGCATCGACCTCGGGGCCGGGCGGGCCGACGTGCTGGTGCCCGACGAGGAGCTGGCCGGGCGGCGGCGGGCGCTGGAGGCGGCGGGCGGCTACCCGGTCCCGGCGGCGCAGACGCCGTGGCAGGAGATCCAGCGCGGGATGGTCACGCAGCTGGACGAGGGGATGGTGCTGCGTCCGGCGGTGGGCTACCGGCGCGTGGCGCAGACGATGGGCATCCCCCGCGACAACCACTGAGGCGGCCGTCAGCCCCCCGGTGGCCGCACCAGCGCCACGGCCTCGGCGGTGAGCCGGCGGACCGTCCCGACGTCGCCGGCCGCGACCCGGTCGCGGGGCACCATCCACGAGCCGCCGACCGCCAGCACCGCGTCGACGGCGAGGTAGTCCCCGACGTCCGCCGGGCCGACGCCGCCGGTGGGCACGAAGCGGACGCCGCCGAAGGGCGCGGCGAGCGCGCGGATCGCCGCGGGCCCGCCCGAGGTGCCGGCGGGGAAGAACTTCACCGCGGTCAGGCCGAGCTCCACGGCGGCCTGCACCTCGGTGGCCGTGACCGCGCCGGGCAGGGCGAGGACGCCGTGCTCGGCGCACCGCTCGACGACGGCGCGGCTGAGCCCCGGCGAGACGACGTAGCCCGCCCCGGCGGCCACGGCCCGGTCCACCTGCGCCGGCGTGAGCACGGTGCCGGCCCCGACCAGGACGTCGCCGCGCTCGGTCATCGCCCGGATGGCGTCGGCCGCGGCCGGGGTGCGGAAGGTGACCTCGGCGACCGGCAGGCCGCCGTCCACCAGCGCACCGGCCAGCGGTGCGGCGTCGGCCGCGTCGTCCAGCACGACGACCGGGACCAGCCGCGCCCGGCCCAGGGCGGCCAGCACCTCCTCCGGCGGCGGCGGGCTCACCGCTCCACCACGTTGCGCAGCTCGCCGCCGTCCAGCAGCGCGGCGACGTTGTGCGCGATCAGCGCGTCGGCGCCCACGGGCCGCCCGCCGGCCGCGTGCGGGGTGAGCAGGAGGTTCGGCGCGTCCCACAGGGGTGAGCCGGCCGGCAGCGGCTCGACGGCGGTGACGTCGAGGGCCGCCCCGGCGATGCGCCCCTCCCGCAGCGCGGTGACCAGGGCCCCCTCGTCGACGGTGGAGCCCCGGCCGACGTTGACCACGAGCGCGTGGGGCGGCAGTGCGGCCAGCCGCGCGGCGTCCAGCGCGTTCGCGGTGGCGTCGGTCGACGGCAGGATCATGACGAGGACGTCGGTCCGCCCGAGCTCGGCCGCCAGGTCGTCCTCGGCGACGACGGGGAACCCGGCCCGCTCCCCGGCGCGGCGCGCCACGCCGCGGACGTCGGCGCCCAGCGCGGACAGCAGCGGCGCGAGGGTCTGCCCGATGGCCCCGAACCCCCACACGAGCACGCGCGCGTCGATCAGGGTGGTGACCGCCCCCGCCGGGTGCAGCGGCTGGAGGCCGCCGAGCTCGCCGGCCCACCGGTGCCGGTCCTGGGCGCGCACGGCGGCGGGCAGCCGGCGGAGGAGGGCGAGGACCAGGGCGAGGGTGTGCTCGGTGACCGGCCGGCTGTGCAGGCCGATCCCCGCGGTGACGACGACGTCCGCGGGGAAGCCCGCGCCGAGGACGGCGTCCGGCCCGGCGGCCAGCGTCTGCACCCAGCGCAGCCGCGGCATCCGGCCGGCCACCGCGGCGAGGTCGGCCGGCGAGTTGCCCCAGACCACCAGCGCCTCGGCGTCCAGGTGCTCGTCGGGGACCGGCGCCGAGACGGCATAGGTGACCGCCTCGACCCCCTCGGGCAGGTCCGGGTCGAGCGGGAGGGAGTCGGGCAGCAGCAGCTTCACCGGGGACGACCGCCTTCGTCGGGAACCGGGGTCGGGTCAGGGTGTAGCACGCCCGGCGGGGGCCCCGCAGGACCGTCGCCGGGGCGCGCGGTCATCCCCGTCGGGCAGGGCCGCGGGCAGCTGCCCGGGCACCCGCGCTCACGAGCCCTCCCGACGTGCGGCAGCAGGACGGCGACGAACTCGCCGCCGGAAGCCGTGCTGGAACCAGTGCTCTTGCGGTGTTGCGCACGTTCTTCCGGCACTGCAGCACCGCACGAGCGGGCGCAACACCGCACGTCCCCGGCCCGACCGGAGTCCGGCGGGATCCTCGATGTCGTCTCCCGACCTCGACGTCGGGCTGCCGGCGGGCTCAGCGGCCGCCGACGGCGACCGGGGCGCCGGTGCGCGCGGCCTCCGCGACGGCGCAGGCGAGGGCGTGGGTGCGCAGCGCCTCGGCGACGTCGACCAGCCCGGGCGCCGGTGGCCGGCCGGAGACGACGTCGACGAAGGCGCGGTCGACGGCGCGGCGACCGTCGACCGTGGGCGTGGACTCCTGCCGGCCCGCGGCGGTGCTGGTCCGCAGCGAGGTCTCGGTCAGCGAGACCGACCGGCCCTCGGCGACCACGTCGACGCCGGCCGCGGTCGGGGCGGGCAGGACGCACGAGGTGCTGACGGTCCCGACCGCGCCGGAGGCGAACCGGAGCACCGCCGCGGTCGCGTCGGGCACGTCGCGGCCCTCCGCCAGCGACGGCGCCGCCGCGCCGACCACCTCGGTGACCTCGCCGGCGAGCAGGCGGACCAGGTCGAGCACGTGGGTCGCCTGCTCGACCACCTGCCCACCGGAGCGGTCCTCGCGGCTCCACCAGGCCGCCGGGGGCGTCGTCCCCCACCAGCGGGCGTCGACGAGACGGACCCGGCCGCCGCCGAGCACCTCCCGGGCCTGCGCGACGGTGTCGAGGTGCCGCCAGTGGTAGCCGGTGGCCGTGGGCAGCCCGGCGGCGGCGACGGCGTCGGCGACGCGGCGGGCGACCGGCAGGTCGGCGGCCAGCGGCTTCTCCACGAAGAACGGCAGCCCGGCCCGCACCACCGCGAGCTCGAGGTCGCCGTGCGCGAACGGCGGCACGCACAGCCAGACGGCGTCCAGCCCCGCTCGGAGCAGCTGGCCGGGGTCCTCGGCCACCGGGACGCCGAGCTCGGCGGCCAGGGCCCCGGCCGCCGCCGGCACCGCGTCGCAGACGCCGGCGAGCTCCACGTCGTCGAAGGCGGCGAGCGTGCGCGCGTGCCGGGCACCGACCGCACCGGCACCGACCAGCCCCACCCGGACACCCATCCGCGCAGGGTGGGGGACCGGAGGTCCCCGCGTCAACGGCTTCCCCTGAGGCCCCCGGCTTCTCCACACTGGCCGCCCACGGGCCGACGGCGCGGACGGCGCTGCCGTCCGCCGGAGGAGGACAGACGATGAGGGCTGACGTCGCACGCTGGCTGACCCGGCGGACCTACCGGGCCGCGGACTTCTCCGCCCCCCGGCTGCTGGAGGCCAAGCGCCGCTCCGGGACGACGACCAGCGTGGTGCTGCCCGCGCTGGACGAGGAGCGGACGGTCGGCGCCATCGTCGAGGTGATCCGGCGGGCCTTCGTCGAGCAGGTGCCCCTGGTCGACGAGCTCGTCGTCGTCGACAGCGGCTCCACCGACCGGACGGCGTCGGTGGCCGCGGCCGCCGGGGCGCGGGTGGTCCACGTCGACGACGTCCTGCCCGAGCACGGGCACGTCCCCGGCAAGGGCGAGGCGCTGTGGAAGTCGCTGTTCGTCACCCGCGGCGACCTGCTGGTGTTCCTGGACTCCGACGTGCAGGGATTCGACCCGCGCTTCGTGCTCGGGCTGCTGGGTCCGCTGCTGACCGATCCCACCGTGGGGTACGTCAAGGGCCTCTACGACCGGCCGCTGGCCACCGACGAGGGCCTGGTCGCCTCCGGCGGCGGCCGCGTCACCGAGCTCACCGCCCGCCCGCTGCTGGGGGCGCTGTGGCCGCACCTGTCGGGGTTCGTCCAACCCCTCTCCGGGGAGTACGCCGGCCGGCGCCGGCTGCTGGAACGGGTCCCGTTCGTCTCCCACTACGGGGTCGAGTTCGGGCTGCTCGTGGACCTCGCCGAGCTCGCCGGGATCGACGCCCTCGCCCAGGTCGACCTCGGCGAGCGGCGGCACCGGAACCAGACCGACGCCGCGCTGGGCCGGATGGCCGGCCAGATCCTGCAGGCCGCCCTGGCCCGCTGCCCGTCGCTGCAGGTGCCGGGCGACCAGCTGGTCCAGTTCGTCCGCTCCGGGGAGGCGGTGGAGCCGGTCGCCTGGGAGGTCGGCGTCCGCGAGCGCCCACCCATGGAGCGCGTCCCGGAGTACCGGGCGCGGCACGGCATCCCGGCGCCGGAGGGCTCCCGGTGAAGGTGCTCATGGACGCCGGGCCGTGGCTGGCGGTGCCCCCGCGCGGCTACGGCGGCCTGGAGAACGTCGTCGCCACGCTCACCACCGAGCTCCGCCGCCGCGGGCACACCGTCGTCCTCGCCACCGTCGGGGAGAGCCGGCAGCCGGCGGACGGGCGCGTCGTCGCCTTCTCCACCGGGCAGTTCCCGCGGCTGGCCGCGCCGTACCCCGACGTCACCGGCCTGGCGCACGCCCACGAGCAGGCCGTGCTGGCCGAGATCCGCCGGCACGCCGCGGCCGGGACGCCGTTCGACCTCGTGCACAGCCACCTCGAGGTCGTCGGCCCGGCGCTCCTGGCCGCGATGGACGACCCGGCGCCGCCGGTCCTGCACACGCTGCACTGGGACCTGCGGCGCAACGCGGACTTCTACGCGTCCTTCGACGGCCGCGGGCGGGTGTTCTTCGCCGGCGTCTCCGACACGCAGATCGCGCGGGGGCCGGCGGCGCTGCGGCGGCAGACCCTCGGGGCGGTCCCGCTGTCGGTGCCCATCCCGGAGGGCGACCCGGTGCCGCGCCGGGACCGCACCGACGCCGTCCTGGTGCTGTCCCGGCTGTGCGAGGCCAAGGGCACCGACGTCGCCGTGCGGGCCTGCCGCGCGGCCGGGCTGCCGCTGGTCCTGGCCGGCCCGGTCGGCGGCCAGCCCGACCGGGCCGCGCTCGACGCCGCGCTCGCCGACCCCGGCAGCCCGGCGCGCACCCACCCCGACGTCCGGTGGTTCCTCGAGCACGTCGACCCGCTGCTCGGCGAGGACGCCCACTGGATCGGGTCGGTCTCCGGCGCGGAGAAGGACGAGCTGCTGCGGCGGTCCCGGGCGGTGCTCTTCCCGATCCGGTGGGACGAGCCCGGGGGCACCGCCGTCTGCGAGGCGCTGGCCGCCGGGACGCCGGTCGTCGCCATGGCGCGGGGGTGCCTGCCCGCCCTGGTCGCCGACGGCGTCACCGGCTTCCTCGCCGGCGACGAGGCGGAGTTCACCGCGGCCCTGCACCGGATCGCCGAGGTCGACCCGGAGGACTGCGCCGCGACGGCCCGCCGGCGCTTCTCCCCCGCCGTCATGGCCGACGGCTACGAGCGGCTCTACGCCGAGGTGGTCCGTCGGGCCGCCGACCGCGCGGTGGGTGCGCTCTCCGGCTGACGCGTCCCCTGGCGAGCAGCCCCTCCCCTGCCCAGGGCGGCGCCGAGGCGGGTCACCGCCGCTGCCTCGGCGTCGTGGATCTCGGCGAGCTGCCGACTCATGCCGGCCAGCACCGCGGCGAGGCGCTCCTCGTCCAGCGGGGGCGCCGCGGCGTGCTCGGCCCGCAGCCGCCACAGCTCCTCGGCGGCCGCCGCCCGCTCCGCGGCGCCCGCGTCGCCCTCGGCGACCGCGCCGGTGACCGTGGCGGTGAGGGTCCGCAGCCGGGCGATCGCCGGGACGTCGTCCGGCAGCGCCGTCTCGGCGAGGGCATGCCACCGGCCGGCGATCTCCCGCCACCGCGGCGCCTCCGCGGCCAGCCCCGGCTCGTCCAGCACGACGGCGGCCTGCTCGAGGCCGTCGGCGAACAGCCCGCGCAGGTGCCCGCCCTCCATCCCGGCCGGCTCGACGCCCTCCCACACGCCGGCCAGTGCCCGCAGCAGCCCGCGCCGGTCGGCGAACACCGTCGGCCACCCCTTCGCAGCCCGGGGGTCGACGAGCAGCCGTGACCACTTCCGCCAGGCGGGCAGCGCGAAGGAGGTCGACGTCCCACCGAGGTGGTCCACGCCGGCCGCCAGCCCGGCGCGCACCGCGGCGCGCAGCCGGTCGGCGGGCACGGCGGTGCCGGCGGAGCGGACGACGAGCATCGTGTTGCGGTAGCTGCCCACCCGGGCCCTGGCCCGGTCCAGGTCCGCGACGGGCACGGTCAGCGGTGCCAGGGTGCGGTCGTCGACGTGCACCCGCCCACCCGACGCGGCGTAGGCGACGACCGGGTGGCCGCCGGCGCCGTCGAGGAACGGCGGCAGGTTCCACCAGCCCAGGTGGTAGCGGTCCGGCCAGACGATCGCCGGATCGCCGTCGGCCAGCGTCGCGGTCAGCGCCCGGGCCGCGCCCGCAGCGCCGCCGGTGCGCGACCAGGCGACGTCCAGCCCCAGCCGGTCGACCGTCGTGGCCAGCCGCCGGTCGAAGTACTGCCAGGAGTGGGTGAACCCGAGGGTGACCACGCGGCCGTGGTCGTGGGCGAACTCCCAGAGGATGTAACCGGCGCCGAGCCCGCCGCCGACGAGGAACAGCAGCGGCTCGGTGAGCGGGCCGTCGGGGCCGGTGACCCCGCGGTGCGCGAGCACGTTGGCCAGTGCCGCGGTGTCCGGGTCGGTGCCACCGCGCAGGGCCCACCCGGCGTCCACGACGGGACCGGTGTCGATGGCGCCTCCGACGACGTGCGCGCGGGCGACGGCGTAGCGCTCGCCGGTCCGGGCCATCCGCGCGCGGACGCGCGCCTTGAGCTGCTTGGCCGTGGTCATGGTCGGACTCTCCCGGCTGCCCCGCGGCGACGGCTCCACGCCCCGTGCGCCGCCGCAGCCGTGGCATCCGATCCGACGGGACGTCCGGGCCGTGCAGCGCCTCGAGGCTCCCTAAGTCCCCTTTGCCCCGCATCGCCGGCCCGCGTGGAGGACCGGTCTGGGGTTGGGCGTGAGGCTCGCCGGGGCACACCCTAGACCCGGCGGCGCCTAGGAGTCGGCCCAGGAGCGGACGACCGCCACGTCCAGCGGGAAGTCCACCGGGAAACCCCCGAACAGCAGCCGGCCCGCCGTCGCCGCGGCACGGTGCACCTCCTCGGCGACGTCGGCGGCCAGGTGCTCCGGCGTGTGGACGACGACCTCGTCGTGCAGGAAGAACGCCAGGTGCGGCCGCTCGCCCGTGGTGCCGCCCAGGCGCCACAGCCGGTTGCGCAGGTCGGCCAGCCAGCACAGGGTCCACTCCGCACCCGTGCCCTGGACGACGAAGTTGCGGGTGAAGCGGCCCCACGCGCGGCGGGCCCGCTCCCGCTCCTCGCGGGAGCCGCCGCCGTCGGGCGGCTCCCCCAGGTCGGCCGGGCGCTCCGCCCAGGCGCCGGTGGGCGGTGGCGACCCGCGGCCGAGCAGCGTGTGCACGACCTCCCCGCGCTCGCCGGCGCGGGCGGCCTCCTCCACCAGGCCGATCGCCCGGGGGTAGCGACGCGCCAGCCGCGGCATCATGCGCCCGCTCTCGCCGCGGGTGCCGCCGTACATCGCCCCGAGCATCCCGACCTTGGCCTCGGCGCGGGTCGCCACGGCACCGCCGGCGACCATGCCCTGGTAGAGGTCGGCGGACCGGGCCGCCTCGGCCATCGCCGTGTCCCCGCTCATGCCCGCCAGCACGCGGGGCTCGAGCTGGGCGACGTCGGCGACGACGAGCAGCCAGCCGTCGTCGGCGACCGCCGCCGGGCGGACCTGGGCTGGCACCGACAGCGCTCCCCCGCCGGTGGACGCCCACCGCCCGGTCACGACCCCGCCGGGCAGGAACCACGACCGGAACCGGCCGTCGCGGACCCAGGTCTCCAGCCAGCTCCAGCCGTTGGCCTGCAGCAGGCGCGACCGCTTCTTGTACTCCAGCAGCGGCGGGACCGCGGGGTGGTCGACCGACTCCAGCGTCCACGACCGGGTGTCGTCCACCGGCAGCCCCGCCGTCTGCAGGGCCCGGAGCACGGCGGCCGGTGAGTCGGGGTTCAGGTCGGGGGCCCGCAGGGCCGCGCGGACCTCCGCCGCCAGCCGCTCCAGCAACGCCGGCCGCTGCCCCGGCGCCGGCCGCGGACCCAGGAGCTCGGTCAGGATCCGCTCGTGCACGTCGGCCCGCCAGGGCAGCCCCGCGGCGGTCATCTCGGCGGCCACCAGGGCCCCGGAGGACTCGGCGGCCAGTAGCAGGTCCAGGCGGCTGCGCTGCGCCGACGCGGCGAGGGCCGCCTGCTGGCGCGCGTCCTCGGCGAGCGGGTCCAGCCGGTCGGCGGGGTCCTCGAGCGGGAAGAGGGCGGGATCGGTGGTGGTGACCGGCTGCAGCGCGTCCCAGCCGCGGGTGTCGGGGCCGGCCAGCAGCGCCGGGTCGACGAACGGCGACCGGCGCAGGACGGCGTGGGTGAGCCGCAGGTCGGTGCAGCGCTCCACCCGGACGCCGGCGTCCAGCAGTGCGGGGTACCAGCGGGTGGTGTCGTCCCAGACCCAGCGGACCGGCGCCGTCTCCCGCTCGCGCACGAAGCGGGCCAGCTCCGCGGCCGGGAACCGGGTGACCGCTCCCGGCGTCCCGTCGCCGGAGAGCTCCCGCGCCTCGATCTCGGCCTCGCCCCGCCGCAGCAGGACGACGCGGTTCACCCGGACAGTGTCGCCGGAGGGTCCGACACGGCGGAGCAGGGCCGGTGCGACAGCATCGCGGCCATGACGACGACCGAGCGCACGACGCCCCCGCTGCAGGCCGACGAGCGCGAGACCCTGGAGGCCTGGCTGGACTTCTACCGGGCCACCCTCGCGCGGAAGTGCGACGGCCTGACCGACGAGCAGCTGCGCACCGCCGCGGTGCCGCCCTCGGGGCTGACACTGCTGGGCCTGGTGCAGCACATGGCCGAGGTCGAGCGGAACTGGTTCCGCCGGGTCCTGCTCGGCGAGCAGCTGCCGCCGATCCACGATCCGCAGGCCGAGCCCACCGGCCACGACGGCGGGTTCGACCTCGCCGAGGGCGCGTCCTTCGCCACCGCGCGGGCGACGTGGGAGGCCGAGGTCGCCCACGCCCGCGCCAACTGCGCCGGCCGCGACCTCGACGCGACGAGCCCGTTCATGGGCGGGCAGGTCACGCTGCGGTGGATCTACACCCACATGGTCGCCGAGTACGCCCGCCACGCGGGCCACGCCGACCTGCTCCGGGAGTGCATCGACGGGGCGACCGGCGTGTGAGCCGGCGGCGGGACCGCGGTCAGGACCCGCCGAGCAGCCGGCGCACGCAGCGGACCGGCCAGCCGGCCACCCGCACCGGCACGCCCACCACGGCGCGCACCGCGCGGCTCCCGAGCCGCAGCAGGTCGGCGTACTCCGCCGGCCGCGGCCCGCCGGCGGTCGCGGGCCGCCCGACAGCCGGGCCGGGAGCCGGTGGGTCCTCGGCCGGCGGCGGGGTCGCCGGCACGATCAGGTCGACCGCCGTGCGGCGGCGCGGCCCCCGCAACGACTCGAACGACGGGATCGCCGGCGCGTCCGGCGACTCCTCCTCGGCGGTTCCCGGCCCCTGCAGCCCGGGAACCGAGCCTCTGGACTCGTCCCCCGGCGACCTGGTCGGCATGGCCCCGACCCTAACCGCGTCCCTCCGACGCCGTCGGCCGGCTCCCGGACGGCTCCGGGCGAGCGGGCCGGCGGGCCAGGACCAGGACCGCGACGGCGGCGGGGAGGACCGGCAGCGCCAGCAGCAGCAGCGCACCGGGCCGCTCGCCGCCGGCCGCGGTCACCGTCCCGGCGAGCAGCGGGGCCAGCAGTCCGGCGCAGCCCCACGCGGTGAACACCCGGCCGTAGACGGTGGGGAACGCGCGGGGACCGACCCGGTCCGCCGTCGCCGCGGGGACCAGCGCGGACACCGCCCCGTAGGCCAGCCCGACGGCGGCCGAGGCGGGCAGCACGGTGGCGGGCGCGGCCGACGTGGCCAGTCCGGCGACGGCGGCGGCGGTGACGGCCAGCGCGGTCGCCAGCGCCGGCAGGCGCCCCACGACGTCCGACCACCACCCGGCGGACAGCCGGCCGGCGAGGTTGCCGGCCGCGAGGAGCGAGACGGCCACGCCGGTGGCCCCCGGGCCGAGGCCACGGGCGGCCGCCAGCGGCGCGGCGGTGGCGAAGAGGACGAGTCCGGGAGCCGCGCCGCCGGCGAAGAGCACCCACAGCGCGACGAGCGCCCCGCCCGGGACCGGCTCCGCCCCGCGCACCCGGCCGCTCCGGGGCACCCGGTCCGCCGGGGCGAGGACGGCGGCGAGCGCGAGCAGCGCGGCCGTCGTCCCGGCCAGGACGGCGAGGCACGTGCGCCACCCCGCGGCGGGCAGCGCCGCCGGCGCCACGAGCCCGAGCAGCACCGGCCCGGCCGCGTAGGCCCCCACCACCACGCCGCTGGCGGTGCCGCGCCGCCGCTCGGGGACGCGGGCGGCCAGCGACACGGCGACGCCGTAGCCCAGCCCGTTGGCCGCCCCGAACAGCAGCCCGACGCCCAGCCACGGCAGCTCCGGCCGCTGCGCCGCGGCGGTCAGCCCCAGCCCGGTGCCGGCCAGGACGGCGGCGGCGGCCAGCAGCGCCCGCGGCCCGTACCGCCGCAGGCCGCGGCCCACCCCCAGCAGGCCGACGGTGAAGACCACGACCGCGGCCGCGAACACCCCGGGCCCGCTGCCGGGCGCCGCGCCGGTGTCGGCGCCCACCTGCGGCGCCACCAGGCTCCAGGCGAACAGCGTCCCCACCGCGAGGTCCGCGAGGACGCCGGCGGTGACCAGGCGGAGCGTCAGGGCAGGCCCGGAGGGTCCGTCGTCGGCTGGGGGTCTGGCCACGGTCCTCCCGGGATGACCTCGAGGCACGAGGCGGCCAGGATGGGCCACCCGGCGCCCCGGCAGCCACCCCCGTCGACGGCGCAGGGACGACTCCCGGTGGAGGCGCCGGCGTGCTTGGCTCCCGGCACGGTCCCCGAGGAGGCCCGATGCCCGTCCAGCTGAACCACACCATCGTCGCGGCCCACGACCGGGACGAGTCGGCGCGCTTCCTGACCGACGTCCTCGGCCTCGCGCCGCCGACCACCTACGGCCCGTTCGCCGTCGTCACCCTGGCCAACGGCGTCTCGCTGGACTTCATGGCGGAGGACCCGGTCATCCCGCGGCACTACGCGTTCCTGGTCACCGAGGAGGAGTTCGACCAGATCCTCGGCCGGATCCGCGCCCGCGGCCTCGAGCACTGGGCCGACCCGTTCGCGTCCCGGCCGGGTGAGATCAACACCAACGACGGCGGCCGCGGCGTCTACTGGCCCGACCCGAACGGCCACGTGCTCGAGGCGATCACCCGCCCGTACGGCGGCTGAGGCACCGCCCGGACACTCGCGGCCGCGCGTCTCGCGGCGCGGCGCACCGCCGGTCGGACGCGCGCTGCGCCGGTCCCGCGGAGCCGGCGGTGCACGAGGACACCGGCAACCAGGCCCCCCCCCCCCCCGATCCCCGGCGACACGCCAGGGCGGCCGTGAGTGACCTCACCGACCCCACCCGCACCTCGCGGCGCGACCAGCGACTTCCCCGCACGGCCCCTCGCTTGTGACCGGCGTTACGGCGACAGTCCACATCACGCGTCGTAGCGTTTTGGCTGCGTTCAGCTAAGAGAACGTGGCACCGGTCCGCCAAACCCTGCCCACCGGCTGCTCACCAGATCCCTCAGGGCAGGGGTGGGGGACCCAACGTTCCCGGCGCGTCCGACGCGCCTCGGGGTGAAGCCGCGCACCGCGGCCGGGCACCGATCGCCCGAACCCGACAGCTCACCTCGCCGGCGGTGATCGGAGACCACACACCCATGGCAAAGCACCGCGCGCCTCGTTACGTCCGCACCAAGAAGGCGCTCTCGAAGGCCCCCGTCGCAGCCGGCGCCACCGTCGTCGGGATGGGCATCCTCAGCACCCCGGCCAACGCCGCCACCACCCACGACTGGACCGGCGTGGCCCAGTGCGAGTCCGGTGGCGACTGGGCCATCAACACCGGCAACGGCTACCACGGCGGCCTGCAGTTCAGCCCGTCGACCTGGGCCGCGTACGGCGGCACCGACTTCGCGCCCCGGGCGGACCTCGCCACCCCCGCCCAGCAGGTCGAGATCGCCGAGCACGTGCTCGCCGGCCAGGGCATCGGCGCCTGGCCGGCCTGCGGCAAGCTGCTGACCGACGGCACCACCGCCGCCGCCACGGCTCCCGCGGCTCCCGCGGCTCCCGCCGCCGCGCCCGCCGCGGCGCCCGCCCCGGAGGGTCCGGCCGCCGACACCGCCGCGCCGTCCGCCGACCACACCGTCCGGCGCGGCGACACCGTGGCCGAGATCGCCGCCGCCCACGGGGAGTCATGGCGGCCGCTCTACGAGCGCAACATCGCGGTCATCGGCGCCGACCCGAACCTGATCTTCCCGGGTCAGGTGCTGCTGACCAGCGGGGCGGCGGCGGCCGCTCCGGCGGCGGCGGCCGCTCCGGCGGTGGCTGCCCCGGCGGCGGCTGCCCCGGCGGCGGCTGCCCCCGTGGACGCCGCGCCGGTGGACGCCGCGCCGGCCAACGTGGCCGCGCCGGCTTCCGCTCCCGACGTGGATCCCGCCCCCGTCGTCACGCCGGAGCCGGCCGCGGCGCCCGCGCCGGAGGTCACCCCGCTGCCCGAGGTCGAGCCGACCCCGGCCGCCGCGGTGATCAGCAACAGCGCCGGCGCCGTCCAGCCCAGCGCGCAGGCCGCCGCCGACGCGCTGGTCACCAACGTGCCCGGCGTCGCCGGCATCACCATCGGCGGGACCCGCGCCAGCGCCGCCGACCCGCACGGCCACCCGTCCGGCCTCGCGCTGGACTACATGGTCGGCTCCGACGCCGCGCTCGGCGACGCGATCGTGGCCTACCACGTCGCCCACTGGGACGAGCTCGGCGTGGAGTACGTGATCTGGCAGCAGCGGATCCTGACCTCGCCGACCGGCGCCTGGAAGGCGATGGCCGACCGTGGCGGCGCGACGGCCAACCACATGGACCACCCGCACGTGAACTACCGGGCCTGACGACCGGCCCGCACCGGGGTTCCCTCCAGCGGCCCCCCACCCGATCCCGGGTGGGGGGCCGCTGCCGTCGCGGCTGCCGCACCCGGTCGTCGTCGGCAGACTGGGAGCGTGACTCCCCCGCCGTCCGACGACCCGGCCGCGCGCGGCGTCGTCCGCCTGTTCAACACCGCCGGCGGGCGCACCCTGTGCCTGGCCGGGGACGTCGACGAGGCGGCCGTCGCCGCCTTCCTGCGCCGCTACGGCCGCGAGCCGGTCCGGGTCGAGGTGATCGACGCCGGCTCGGTGACCGGCCTGTCCGCACCCGCCCTGGAGCTGCTCCTCGACCACCTCGACGCCGCCGAGCGGGCCGGGCGGGCGGTGACCGTACGCCGCTCGCCGCCGGTGGACCGGGCCCTCGCCGCCGCCCGCTGACGGCCCCTCGGGACGGCGGACGTGGGTAGCGTTCCGCCGTGACCGTCGAGACCAACTGGGCCGGCAACCACACCTACCGGGCGCAGCGGCTGCACCGGCCGACGACCCTCGAGCAGGTGCAGGAGATCGTCGCCGCCGCCCCGCGCATCCGGGTGCTCGGCTCGCGGCACTCCTTCACCGGCATCGCCGACTCCGCGGAGCTCCTCTCGCTGGAGGCCGTGCACGCCGCGGGCTCCCCGCTCGCCGGGATCGACGTCGACCTGGCCGCCGGCACGGTCACGCTCGGCGGCGGCGTCCGGTACGGCGAACTCGCCGACGTGCTGCGCGACGCCGGTGCCGCGCTGCACAACACGGCGTCCCTCCCGCACATCTCCGTGGCCGGGGCGGTCGCCACGGCCACCCACGGCTCCGGCGTGACCAACGGCAACCTGGCCACCGCCGTCGCGGCGCTGGAGCTGGTCACCTCCGACGGCGAGCTCGTCCGCGCCGCCCGCGGCGACGCGGACTTCGACGGGATGGTGGTCGGGCTCGGCGCCCTCGGCGCGGTCACCGCCCTCACCCTCGACGTCGAGCCCGCGTTCGAGGTGGAGCAGCGGGTGTTCGAGGGGCTGTCGTGGGACGCCCTCGCCGAGCACTTCGACGAGGTCGTCGCGTCCGGCTACAGCGTCAGCCTCTTCACCCTGTGGGGCGAGGACGTCGAGATGGTGTGGGTCAAGTCCCGCACCGATGGGACCCCTGCCCCCGAGGGCGACCTCTTCGGCGCCGTCCCGGCCACCGTCGACCGCAACCCGGTCCCTGGCCTGGACCCCACCCCGTGCACCCCGCAGCTCGGCCGGCGCGGGCTCTGGTCGGACCGCCTGCCGCACTTCCGCATGGGCTTCACCCCGAGCGTCGGCGACGAGATCCAGTCGGAGTACCTGCTCCCCGTCCGCTGGGCCCTCGACGCGATCACCGCGATCCGCGGCCTCGGGGCGCGCCTCCGGCCACTGCTGCTCACCTGCGAGATCCGCACCGTCGCTGCCGACCGGTTGTGGCTGAGCGGCTCGTACGGCGGGGACGCCGTCGCGTTCCACTTCACCTGGCGGCGGGACCCGGCCGGCGTCGACGCCGTGGTGGCCGACCTCGAGCGGGTGCTCGCGCCGTTCTCCGCCCGGCCGCACTGGGGGAAGGTCTTCGCCGCCGGTGCGGCCGAGATCGCCCCGCTGTACGAGCGGCACGCCGACTTCGTGGACCTCGTCGCACGCATGGACCCGCGGGGCGCGTTCGGCAACGACTGGCTGGAGGAGAAGGTGCTGGGCCGCTGACCGCTCCCCCGGCGACCTCGGACCCTGGTGGACGACGGTCGGCGCGGCGATCCTCGCAGGCCACGGGGACGACCGGCACGGGGAGTTCGGGGTGCTCGGCATGACGCGGACCGCGCCCACGGCGACCGTGCCGGCCTCGACGTGGCGGACCCGCGGCGCGTACTGGTGGCTGCTGCTCAGCGCCCTGGCCGTCGCCGTGTTCGCCCCGCTGCCCTACCTGACCGCCCCGCTCACCGACCTCGACGGCCTGGAGGTGGCGGCCAACCACGCCGACCGCTCGGTGCCGGTCCGGCTGGCCTTCTACCTGCACGTCGGCGCCGGCGGCCTCGCGCTGCTGCTGTCGCCGCTGCAGTTCGCCGCCCGCCTGCGGCGGCGCGCCCCGCGGGTCCACCGGGCCGTCGGACGCGTCACCGTCACGGCGATCGCGGTGGCCGGGCCGGCCGGCTTCGTCCTCGCGCCGCTCAGCCTCGCCGGACCGGTCGGGACCGCCGGGTTCGGCCTGCTGGCGCTGCTGTGGCTGGCCTGCGCCGCCACGGCGTTCCGGGCCATCCGCCGCGGGGACGTCGCCGCGCACCGGCGCTGGATGGTGCGCACCTTCGCCCTCACCTACGCCGCGGTCACGCTCCGGCTGTGGCTGGCCGTGCTCATCGCCGGGCAGACCGCCCTGGCCGGGGTGGACGCCGCCGTCGCCTTCCACCGCGCGTACCTCCTGGTGCCGTTCCTGTCCTGGGTGCCCAACCTGCTCGTCGCGGAGCGGTACCTGGCCCGGCACACCGCCGCGGGTGATACGCCGGTGCCCCTCCGTTAGGTTCCACTCCCAGCAGGCCCCCACCGCACCCGTCTCGGGTGGCGCGGTGGCGGGAGTACCAGGTGAGGGAGAAGGTGGGTCGTGGCCGCCATTGATGCCGTGCTGGACGAGGCAGGACTGAAGAACGCCCGCGTGCGCGAGTTCGTGCACCGGTACGCGGAGCTGACCGGCGCCGAGCGGATCGAGGTGGTGAACGCCTCCGACGACGCCCGACTCATCCAGGAGTCGCTGGACGCCGGGGAGCTGCTCCCCGCGGGCGAGGGTCGCTACTACTCGCGCAGCCACCCGAAGGACACCGCCCGCTCCGAGGAGCGCACCGTCGTCGCCACCAACGACCCGGCCGACGCCGGCGTCTACAACAACTGGCGCCCGGCCTCGGAGATGCGGCCGCTGCTCGAGGAGCGGATGCGGGGGGCGTCGGCGGGCAAGACCATGTACGTCGTCCCCTACCTGATGGCGCCGCCCGGCTCGCCGCTGGAGCCCTACGCCGCCGGGGTCGAGCTGACCGACACCCGCACGGTCGTGCTGCACATGATCCGCATGGCGCGCGTCGGGGTCGACCACGTCAACGACCTCGCCGACCAGGACAGCTTCGTGCGCGCGGTGCACGTCACCGGCGACCTGGAGAACCTGGGCCACGGCACCGAGGACGACCAGCGCTACTTCGTCACCGTCGCCGACGAGCGGACGATCCTGCACTACGGGTCCTCCTACGGCGGCAACGCGCTGCTCGGCAAGATCGCGCACGGCCTGCGGCAGGCGGCCTACGACGGCTGGGCCTCGGGTGAGTTCCTCGCCGAGCAGTTCATGCTGCTGGGCATCACCGACAAGCAGACCGGCCGCACGTACCACATCTGCGGCGGCTTCCCGAGCGCCTCGGGCAAGACCAACCTGGCGATGATGCTGGCGCCCGACGCCCTGGGCGACCGCTACCACGTGTCGTTCTACGGCGACGACATCGCCTGGCTGCGCGTGGACCCCGAGGACGGCCGCGTCTACGGCATCAACCCCGAGTTCGGCGTCTTCGGCGTCGCCAAGGACACCAACGAGAAGACCAACCCCACCGCCGTCGACTCGATCGCCGAGGGCACCGGGACGATCTTCACCAACGTCGCCTACAACGAGTCCACCGGCGAGGTGTGGTGGGAGGGCAAGACCCCCCAGCCGCCGGCGGACCCGACCGGCTGGCGGGACTGGGCCGGCCAGCTGGTCTCGGAGCGGCCGGCGGACGCCAAGGACGCCCCCTGGGCGCACCCGAACAGCCGGTTCACCACGACCCTCGCCAACGTGCCGAACGTGGCGGAGGACTTCGAGAACCCCAAGGGCGTGCCGATCGACGGCATCATCTTCGGCGGCCGCACCCGCGACCGGGAGCCGCTGATCCGCGCGATCACCGACCTCGCCGAGGGCGTCTACGACGGCCTGACCCTCGGCGCGGAGGCCACCTTCGCCGCCGAGGGCACCGAGGGCGTCCTGCGCTACGACCCGATGTCGATGCGCCCGTTCATGTCCTACCCCGAGGGCCCCTACGCCGCGCACTGGCTGAAGGTCATCGGCGCCGCCACCGACCAGCCGATCTTCGCCCACGTGAACTGGTTCCAGCGGGGCGAGGACGGCCGGTTCCTGTGGCCGGGCTACCGGGACAACCTGCGCCCGCTGCTGTGGCTCATGCGGCTGCGCGACGGTGAGGTCACCGGCACGCAGACGCCGGTCGGGATCGTGCCGACGAAGGAGGAGCTGGAGCTCGAGGGCGTCGACATCACCCCGGCCGACCTCGACACGATCCTCACCATCGACACCGCCCGGTGGCGGCAGGAGATGGCGCACCGCGAGGAGCACCTGTCGGCGTTCCCGGGGCTGCCGGAGGAGATCTGGGAGGCCCACCGCCGCGTCGCGGCCGCCCTCGACGCGGAGGACTGAGCGCACCCTCTGAGAACGCAGCGACGCCCCGCCAGGTCTCCTGGCGGGGCGTCGCCGTCCGCGGGGTGGGTCAGGCGCCGGCCGGCTCCGCCGGCGGGACCACCGGGGTGCCGTGGGTGTGGAAGGTGTCGATGGTCTTGAGACCCCAGGCCTGGCCCTTGGCCCGCTCGGCCTCGGTCCAGTCGACCGGCTGCCAGTCGGGGGCGAGCATCACCCGGGCGCCGGCGTTGCACAGCTCGATCCGGTTGCCGCCGGGCTCCCAGACGTAGAGGAAGAACGTCTGCTGGATGGCGTGCTTGTGCGGGCCGGTCTCGATGTGCACGCCCTGCTCCAGGGCGAGGTCGGCGGCGCGCAGGATGCCGTCGCGGGTGTCGACGGCGAAGGCGACGTGGTGCAGCCGGCCGGGGGTCTGCGTCCAGTCCCGGGTGTAGACCGCGTCGTAGGTCTTGTTGGTGAAGGTGGTCCAGCTGCCGGCGACCGTGCCGTCGTCCAGCACGATCTGCTCGGTGACCAGCGCGCCCAGCGTGTCGCGGAGGAAGTCCCGGTTGACCACCGGCTCGACGCCCAGGTAGTTGATGTGGTCCAGGCGCCGGACCGCCACCCCGTGCGACGGGAGGGCCTGGGCCTGGTTCTTCAGCGCCGGCTTGAGCTCGTCCGGCGCCCGGTACCACTCGGTCTCGTAGTACAGGCCGAGCTCGTGGCCGTCGGGGTCGGTGAACACGTAGGTCGGCCCGTAGCCGGGGTCGCCGTCCTGCCAGCCGATCCCCCGGCCGGTGGCCTCGATCTCCGCCACCCGCCGCTGCAGGGCCTCGGGGCCGGCCGCGCGCAGGTTGGTCCGGCCCACGCCGGCGTCCCGGTGCGCGGTGAGCTTGATGGTGGTCGTCTCGTAGTCGTCCCAGGCGCGGAGGAACACCGAGTCCCCCTCCTCGCCGGTCCGGGTCAGCCCCAGGTAGTCGGTGAAGAACTCGACGCTCTGCTCGAGCACCGGGGTCCTGAGCTCGACGTGGGCGAGGTGGGCGATCTCGTGCAGCGGGGGCATGACGTCTCCAGTCGACGGTCCGGGGGGCGACGGGGAGCCGGCCGGCACGGGTCCGGTGGCTGCGCCGCACACCGAGTCTCGGAGAGGGCCGGCGATCAGTCCAACACCGTGATGTGGCCCCAGCGATCGCCGGTCGCGATGGACGGCGGGGGTCCGGACGACCGGGCCGGGGTGACCGCGGTGGTCACCCCGGCCCGGGTCGCGCGGACGGTCGCTCAGCGGCCGCGGGCCTCCAGGGCGGCGTCGAGCCGCGGGTAGACCCGCCGGACGTTGCCCTCGAAGACCTTCGTGCGGTCCTCCGGCGTCAGGTCCAGCGCCTCGACGTACCGGCGGGTGTCGTCGAAGTACCGACCGGTGCGCGGGTCGATCCCGCGGACGGCGCCGACCATCTCGGAGCCGAACAGGATGTTGTCGATGTCGATCACGTCGAACAGCAGGTCGATGCCCGGCTGGTGGTACACACAGGTGTCGAAGAAGACGTTCCCCATCACCGCCTCCTCGACCGCCGGCCGCTTCAGCATGTCGGCCAGCCCGCGGAAACGGCCCCAGTGGTAGGGCACCGCGCCACCGCCGTGCGGGATGACGAACCGCAGGTCCGGGAAGTCGGTGAACAGGTCGGCCTGGACGAACTGCATGAACGCCGTGGTGTCCGCGTTGAGGTAGTGCGACCCGGTGGCGTGGAAGTTCTCGTTGGTCACCGCCGAGACGTGCACCATCGCCGGCACGTCCAGCTCGACCATCGCCTCGTAGAACGGGTACCAGCTGCGGTCGGTCAGCGGCGCCGACGTCCAGTTCCCGCCGCTGGGGTCGGGGTTGAGGTTGCAGCCGACGAAGCCGAGCTCCTCGACGCAGCGGCGCAGCTCGGCCACCGACCGCTCGATCGGCACGCCGGGCGACTGGGGCAGCTGGCAGACCCCGATGAAGGAGTCCGGGTACAGCTCCACGACCCGGGCGATGAGGTTGTTGTTGACCTGCGTCCAGCGGGTGCTCACGGCCTCGTCGCCGACGTGGTGGCCCATCGCCGAGGCGCGCGGGGAGAAGACGGTCAGGTCGATGCCGCGCTCGGTCATCAGCCGCAGCTGGCTGCCCTCGATGGTCTCGCGGATCAGGTCGTCGGGGACGTCCGGGTAGGCCGGGGGCTCCTGGCCGGCGTCGAACGCCGCCCGCTGCTGCTCGCGCCAGGCGGTGTGCGGCTCCGGTGCGGTCGTGTAGTGGCCGTGGCAGTCGATGATCATGCAGTGTCTCCTCGCGTGGTGGTCCGGTGTCCGGCGGCCGCGCCGGTCAGCTGTCCTGGCGGTCCCGCAGCTCGACGAGCAGGTCGCGGGCCGCGGCGGCGATCCGCGGGGGCACGCCGAGCTCGGTGAGCTGGTCGGCGGCGGCGGTCATCTCGTCGGCGCGGCGCCGCGCGTGCCGGTGGGTTCCGTCGACCAGCCGGTCGATGGTCCGCTCGTCGAAGCCGGTCAGCTCGGCGCTGATGTCGTCCCGCAGCCAGTCGGCGCAGCCGGCGGCCTCGGCGGCCGCCAGCGCCTCGACCACCGCGGCGGCCAGCCCCTTGTAGAAGACGCTGCGCAGCAGCTTGCGGGAGATCGCCTCCCCCGCGGGGCCGGGCTGGATCGTGACCTCGACGCCGAAGCAGGCGAGGACCTCGGCGTAGCGGGCCGCACCCTCACCCGAGACCAGCATCGGGGTGCGCAGCCCCTTGCCGGGCACCGGCGACATCAGCGCCACGTCGACGACCGGCACCCCCGGCCGGCCAGCTGCTCGACCAGGGCGGCCTTCACCCCGGGCGAGGCGGTGTTCAGGTCGGCCCACACGGTGCCGGGACGCAGCGCCGGCAGCGCGTTGACCAGCGCGGTCACCGCGTCGTGCGAGCTGTTGGCGCTGAGCACCAGGTCGGCGTCGGCGACCGCCTCGGCCTCGCTGCCGCGGGGCTGCACACCCTCGACCACGATGCGCTTGGGGTCGTACCCGCGGACGTCGGCGCCGGCCGCGACCAGGTCGCGGCCGATCTCCGACCCGGCCTCACCGAGCCCGAGCAGGGCGATGCGGGCGGTCACGCGGCGCCCTCCGCGGCCCGCGGGAACGCCGTCCCGTCGAACAGCTTGCGGGCGGTCCGCACCACGCCCGAGCGCAGCACCCGGGGCGGGGTGGCCGAGGCGTCGACGACGACGTCCACCAGCAGGTGGCCGGTGGGGTGCTCGACGTCGACCTGCGACCGGCCCTCGGGCCAGGCCGCCGTGAGCTCGTGCCCCACGGCGCCGGGCAGCAGCATCCCGGTCACCACGCTCACCGCGGCGAGGACGCCGATCGAGGTGTGCGGCTGCACCGGGATGAACGACCGGGTGCTCACCTGCCCGCCGTCCCGGGCGGGCGCGAGCAGCACGGTCTTGGGCACCGACGAGCGGGTGACGTCCCCGAGGCCCATGAGCTGGCCGGCCTTGGTGCGCAGGGCGTCGACCCGCTCGAGCAGCGCCGCGTCGGCGGCCAGCTGCTCGTGCGGCTCGTACCCGGTGAGCCCGAGGGACCCGGCCGTCGCGACGACCACCGGCATGCCGTTGTCGACGCAGGTGACCTCGACGCCGTCGATCGTGTCCCGCAGGTGGCCGGTGGGCAGCAGGCTGCCGGTCGCCGAGCCCTCGGTGTCGCTGAAGGCGAGCAGCACGGGAGCGGCCGTGCCGGGCACGCCGGCGATGGCCACGTCGCCGCGGTACTCGACCCGGCCGCCCGGCGTCGGGAACGTGGCGACGGCGATGCTGTCGGAGTTGACCATCCGGATGCGGACGGTGGTCTCCTCGGCGCCGGCGGGCACCAGGCCGCGCTCCACCGCGAACGGCCCGACGCCGGCCAGGATGTTGCCGCAGTTCTGCTGGTCGCCGACGGTGGCCTCGTCCACGCCGAGCTGCAGGAACAGGTAGTCGACGTCGGCATCCGGGTGGGCCGACGGGCCGACGACGGCGACCTTGCTGGTCAGCGAGGTCGCGCCGCCCAGACCGTCGATCTGCCGCGGGTCGGGGGTGCCCATGAGCCGCAGCAGCAGGTCGTCGCGGGCCGCGGGGTCGGCGGGCAGGTCGCCGGCCTCGAGGTACAGGCCGCGGGACGTGCCGCCGCGCAGCAGCGTGCAGCGGACGCCGGTGGCGTCGTAGCCGGGGGTGTCACTCACCGCCGGCGCCCTTCGCGTACTCCTCGTAGGTGACGTACTCGATGCCGAACTCGGGCAGCCGCTCGCGCAGGCCGTACCGGTCGAGTCCCAGCTCGCCCTGCTGGAAGGCGGCGCGGGTGGCGGCCTCCTTGTCCAGCCGGGCCTGCGAGGCGGTCAGCGCCCGGCCGACGTCGGCCCGGGGCACCACCATCACGCCGTCGTCGTCGCCGAGGACGACGTCACCGGGGTGGATCGTCTGCCCGCCGAGGGCGACGGGCACGTTGACGGCACCGGCGGTCGCCTTGACCGACCCCTGCGCGCTCACCGCCCGGGACCACGCCGGGAAGCCCATCTCGCGCAGCTCGGCGACGTCGCGGACGCCGCTGGCCAGGACCACGCCCCGGACGCCCCGCTGGGCCAGCGACGTGGCGAACAGCTCCCCGAACAGCCCGTCGGTGGACGGCGAGTTGGTGGCGACCACCAGCACGTCGCCGGGCCGGCACTGCTCGACCGCGACGTGGATCATCAGGTTGTCCCCGGGCCAGCACACGGCGGTGACGGCGGTGCCGCCCATCCGTGCGCCCGGCCACGCGGGCCGGTACTCGGGGCCGAGGTAGCCGACCCGGCCCAGCGCCTCGTGCACGGTGGCCACGCCGCGGGTGCCGAGGGTCTCGGCCTCGCCGACGTCGGCGCGGGGCGGGTCGGTGACGACGACGGTCCTCATGCCGCCACCGCCTGGCGAACGGCGTGCGCTGCGGGGTTCTGGGACACGGGCATCTCCTCGGAGGTGGTGGGTCAGTCGGCGGTGGGTCGGGCGAGGGCGGCGACGACGCTCTCGAAGTGGCTGCGCGCCGCCGCCTCGGCCGCCCGGGGATCGCGGGCCACGATGGCCTCGACGACCCGCCGCAGCTCGGTGAGGGACTGCTGCGCGCGGCCGGGCCGCAGGGACAGCTGGAACTGGTGGCGCACGATCTGGGCCTGCAACCGCTCGATCATCCGGCCGGCGGTGGCCTGCCGCGCGGTGGCGCGGATGACCGAGTGCAGCTCGGCGACGAGCGCGGAGTACTCGAGCAGGTCGCCGTCGGCCACGGCCCGCTGCATGCGGTCGCACTGGCCGCGCAGCCGCTCGGCGTCGGCCGCGGTGACCCGTTCGGCGGCTTTGGCGGCCAGCAGGCCCTCGAGGACCAGGCGGCACTCGGTGATCTCGACGGCCTCGGCGACGGAGACGGTGCGCACCCGGGCGCCGCGGTTCGGGATGCGCTCGACCAGCCCCTCGGCGATCAGCACGTCGAGCGCCAGGCGGACGGCGTTGCGGCTCACGCCGAAGGCCTCGGCGAGGTCGGCCTCGACCAGCCGGTGCCCCGGGGGCATGTCGCCGCGGGTGATCGCCGCGCGCAGGCGGTTCTCGGGAGCCTCGCGGCCCTGCGATCCGACGTCCACGGCGACCTCCCTCGTGCGCTCCTCGACACCCTATCGTTCTGTCGGCAGGATTGTCGACAATCCTGCTGACAGACGGACGGGCGGCACACTGTCCCCACGAGCACCCGGCGAGCGGAGACGGCCATGGACCTGCGGCAGCTGGAGTACGTGGTGGCCGTCGCCGAGGAGCGCAGCTTCACCCGGGCCGCCGCGCGCTGCCACGTCGTCCAGTCCGCCCTGAGCGCGCAGGTGGCGCGGCTCGAGCGGGAGCTCGGCGTCACGCTGTTCCACCGCACCAGCCGCTCGGTCCGGCTGGCCCCGGCTGGGGAGCTGCTCCTCCCCCACGCCCGGGCCCTGCTCCGGGGCGCCGAGGTGGCGCGGGCCGTGCTCGACGAGTTCTCCGGGGTGGTCACCGGGCGGCTGCGGCTGGGCATGGTCGGCACCGCCGGCCGCGGCGTGCCGGTGCTCGAGCAGGCCCTGCTCGCCTTCCACCAGCGGCACCCCGCCGTGGAGATCGCCGTGCAGGACTCCGGCAGCCGGCACATGGCCGAGCAGGTCCGCACCGGGGACCTCGACCTCGCGTTCGTCGGCCTGGCCGCCGACCAGGTGCCCCCGGGGGTCGTGCACCACCTGCTCGCCGACGAGCCGCTCGTGGCCGTCGTCCCCCGCACCCACGCCCTGGCCGCAGCCGGCCACACCTCGCCGGCCGCGCTCGCCGCGGCCGGACAGTTCGTGGAGATGCGCGCGGAGTCGGGGCTGCGGCTGCAGGTCGACGCGGCGTTCGAGCGGGCGGGGGTCGAGCGGACCGTCGCCTTCGAGCTGGGCAGCTCCGACGCCGTCGTCCGGTTCGCCGGCCTCGGGTTCGGCGCCGCCCTGGTGCCCGCCTCGGCGGCCGAGGGGGTCGCCGACGTCGCCGTCCTGACCGTCGGCGACCCCGCCGCCCGGCACCCGATCGGCCTCGTGCACCGCGCCCCGGAGCCCTCGACGCCGAGCGCCCGCGCCTTCCTGGCCCTCCTGCGGGACGGCGCGGAGGGAGGCATCGGCGCGGCCCGGGCCGGGTAGGGGCGCTGCGCCCACACCCCACAGGGAGGAGCACGACATGGACGTCGGAGGACTCGGCGACAAGGCGAAGCAGGCCCTCGACAGCGAGAAGGGCGAGAAGGTCAGCGACCAGGGGCTGGACAAGGCCGAGCAGTTCGCCGACGACAGGACCGGCGGCAAGTTCGACGCCCAGTCGGACAAGGTCGGCGACATGGCCGACGAGCGGATCGGCCAGCAGGACGCCGGCGGCGCCTGACGTCCACGGCGGTGGGGGGGGGGGGCCCCCCCCCCCCCCCACCCACCCCCGGCTGGTTCCCCACCACCACCCACCCCCCCCCCCCCCCCGCCGCCCCCGCCCCCAGGCGGCCCCCGGGCCCCCGGGGCGGGGCCGC
>NZ_JBJGYT010000023.1:0-64771 GCF_054050135.1 Geodermatophilus sp. SYSU D00705
GCCAGCCCGCCGCCGCCGTCGCCGCGGCCCTGGACCGGACCTCGAGTGCCACGGGCGAGCTGACCCGCGACGAGGTCCTCGACAACATCACGCTGTACTGGCTGACGCGCACCGGGGTCTCCGCGTCGCGGCTGTACTGGGAGTACCGCGGCGGCTTCTTCGACGCCAAGGGCGTCACCATCCCGGTCGCCGTCAGCGTCTTCCCCGGCGAGCAGTACCAGGCCCCGCGCAGCTGGACCGAGCGCGCCTATCCCGGCCTGGTCCACTACAACCGGCTCGACCGCGGCGGGCACTTCGCCGCCTGGGAGCAGCCACGACTGTTCACCGAGGAGCTCCGCGCGGGCTTCCGGTCGCTGCGCAGACCCCCGGTCCCGGAACCGCGCCGTTGATCCAGCGCGCCGACCGTCGAGAGGACGCGCCGATGGCGTCGCGAACGTCGCCACGCCGGCTCAGCCTGGCAGGAGACCCGCTATCGGTTCACGACCGACGCGTCCTCGGCGTTCGCCACGACGTGGACCGCAGGCCCCGCGGCGGCGCCGTCGATGCCGACGTCGGAAGCGTGCAACTCTGCCTCGACGAGCCGATCCGCGCCCCGACCTCGACCAGCCGACCGGCCCGCCGATGGCCCACCTCGATCAGCTCCCCGTCGGTGTCCGGAGGCGTCCCCCTTCCGCAGGAGGGCAGGAGATCGATGGGAGCCCGCCGCGGGCCCAGCACGGGATGGCTCAGGGACTTCCGACTGGCCCGAGGGGCCGCCAACGGTGCGACGGTGGTGCCGACACCGCCAGGGGGAGCTTCGAGGAGGTGAGCGCGTGGAGGGCGCGCCCGTGTCCGTGGCGATCGTGGGCAGCCGCACGGAGGGGGAACTGATCGTCGGCTTGCTGCGCAGTCACGGTCTGAGAGCCGACATCGCAACCGACGATGCCGGAGGACAGTACCCACAGCTGCAACTGGAGGGCGTTCACGTGCTGGTTGCCGCCTCGGACGAAGCCGCGGCCCGTCAGCTGCTCTCGCCCGCCGCTGAGTCGACCGGGCCGGTCTCCAGCGGCTGAATCCGGTGGGTGGTGGCCGACACGGCCGCGCAGCGGTCGTGGACGCGCCCTGCCGCCGGACCTGCCGCTGCGGCCCGTGCCGGGCATAGCGTCGGTCAGTGCTCGATCCCGGGACGCTCCGCCGGCAGAGACTGCGCAACGTCACCCAGGCCGTCCTCCTGCTCGTCGGCTTGATCGGCACGGCCGGTGTGCTGGCCTGGGTGCTGCTCGGCCCGACAGGCCTGCTGTGGGCGCTCGTCATCGGCGTGCTCGTCGGTGCACTGCGGCCCCGGGTGCCGACGCGGACCCTGCTGTCGATGTACGGCGCGCTACCGGTGGGCCCCGGCACGGCTCCGAGACTGCTCCGGATCGTGCAGGAACTCTCGGAGCGGGCCGGGCTCGCGAGCACGCCGGCCCTCTACTACGTGCCGAGCAGGATCCCCAACGCCTTCGCGGTCGGGCGCGGAGACGACGCGGCGATCGCGGTCAGCGACGGGCTGCTGCGCATCCTCACCACCCGCGAGGTGGCCGCCGTCCTGGCACACGAGGTGAGCCACGTGCGGTCCGGCGACACCACGATCATGAGTCTGTCGGACACGGTGGGCCGTTTCGTCCAGGGCCTCTCCTACGTCGGCGTCCTGTCGATCTTCATCACGCTGCCGATGACGCTCGGTGGCGACCCGGAACTGCTCCTGCTCTCCCTGAGCCTGATCGCCCTGCCGACCGTCGTGACCCTGCTGCAGCTGGCACTCTCCCGGACCCGGGAGCACGACGCCGACCTCGAGGCGTCGACGCTGATCGGGGATCCGGAGGCCCTCGCCTCCGCCCTGGAGGCCCTCGAGCGCAGCGCCGGCCGGATCTGGGAGCGGCTGATGGTGCGGCGCGGCCGGGTGCCCGATCCCCTGCTGCTCCGGACCCATCCGCCGACGGCCGAGCGCGCCAGGCGCCTGCGCGAGCTCGTGCCGCACCGACCGCAGCGGGTGCTGGGGGACGACCGCCCGGCGGCACCACCCGTGGACGTCCCGACCGTCGTCGGACCGCCGAGGTTGCGCTTCCCAGGCGTGCGGTGGTGATCAGCCCCTGACCGACGGGATGGAGAGGGGGCCGTCGTCCCTGCCCCGGTGCGGATCGATGACACACGTGCCCGGCGGTCGTCCGTGACCCCGGCGACCGGGCGCAGCGCCGCCCGGGTCACGACTGCTTCCCGGCCTGCTGCTCGGCCGGCGTGTCGACTCGCAAGTCCCCCCGGGCGCCGCGGAACCGCAGCGGCTGCAGGGCAGCGAGTTCGTCCTCGGTGGCGGTCCGGAAGGGCGAGGTGGACGGCGCCTCGACGGCGCGTCGGCCCTGGCCGCGCGTGGCCCGGAGGCTCGCCGCGACGGAGACGCCGATGATGAGGCTGATGACCGCGAGGCTGACCGCGGTGGGCACGTAGAAGAGGTCCACCTTCAGCATCATCTTGACGCCCACCCAGATGAGGACGAGGGCCAGCCCGGTCTTCAGGTAGACGAAGCGGTGGATCAGGTCGGCGAGCAGGAAGTACATCGCCCGCAGGCCCAGGATGGCGAAGGCGTTGGCGGTGAAGACGAGGAACGGCTCGTCGGTGACGGCGAAGATCGCCGGGATCGAGTCGACGGCGAAGACCACGTCGGTGACCTCCACGAGGACCAGCACCGCCAGCAGCGGGGTCGCGAGCAGGGCACCGTCGCGCCGGATGACGAACCGTTGCCCGTGGTATGCGTCGGTCATCGGCACGTACCGGCGGAACAGCCGAAGCGCTCGCGACTTCTCCGGGTCCAGGTGCTCGTCGCGCTGACGGATCATCCGGTAGCCGGTCCACAGCAGGAACGCCGCGAACAGGTACAGCACCCAGCCGAAGCCGGCGATCAGCACCGACCCGCCGGCGATGAACAGCCCGCGGAAGACCAGGGCGCCCAGGACGCCGAAGAACAGCACGCGGTGCTGGTACTCCCGAGGCACCGCGAAGTAGGTGAAGATGATCGCCCAGACGAAGACGTTGTCCACGGCCAGCGACTTCTCGATCAGGTAGCCGGCGAAGTACTGCTGGCCGAACTCCGCGCCGTGCGCCCACCACACCCAGCCGCCGAAGGCCACCCCGAGCGCCACCCACACGGCCGACCACACCGCGGCCTCGCGCACGGCGATGACGTGCGCGCGGCGGTGGGCGAACAGGTCCACGGCCAGCATGCCGACGATCAGGGCGAGCACGGCCAGCCAGAGCCACAACGAGACGTCCACGAGCCATCCCTCCGGTCGATGTGCACCGACCGGAGGTCTCTCCCGGCGCCCCACCGGGACGCCCGCCCCGCCGAGCGCCGTTCGGCGCCGTACTGACGACGGAGCGTTGGGGGGTACTCCCCTCCGTGAGATAGAGTGAACCACACTTCACCTGTCGCCTGCCACCAGAACCCGTGAGGAAGTGCCGTGGCCGAGGGAGTCGAGGCGCCGCGCCGCCCGCCCTGGACGTTCCTGACCAACCACGGTCACGTGCTGCTGACAGTCGCGGCGGATCCGGACGCCCGCGTCAAGGACATCGCCGACCGCGTGGGTGTCACGCAGCGAGCGGCGCTGTCGATCCTGCGCGACTTGGAGGACGGCGGGTACCTGACGCGCAGCCGCCGCGGCCGGCGCACGCACTACGAGCTACGTCCGCACCAGCACTTCCGGCACCCCAGCACGGCCGCGCACGAGGTGGACGAACTGCTCGCCATCTTCGCCCCGGACGGCGGGTGAGGACTCCCCGTCCATCTCCGCCGACGTCGCTGGACAGCACGGCCGCTGTCGCTCGGGAGAGCACACCGTGAACATCCCTCGACATCGCCGTCGCCGGTCGCACGAGAGCACCGTTCCACGGCTGTACCGGCGCGATCGTCCGGAGCAGCTCAGGCCCGCGCAGCCGCCTTCCGTGACGCCAGGGCGGTGACCGCCACAGCCGCCAGGCCCGCCGCCGCGAGCGCTGCGAGCCCACGCTCGCCGGCACCCGACGTCGACACGGCGACGCCAAGCAACGCCCAGCCGGCCGCCAGGGTGAACCCCAACTGGCCGCCGAACAGGCGCGCCCCCGCGCAGGCGGTCAGCGCGGCACCGGCCACCAGCAACGCCCAGGCCACGGTGGCATCGCCCGGCAGCAGCGTGGCCGCGTTCAGCCACACCGCCGCCGCGCTCCAGCCGGTGTAGACGCCCAGGGTCCCGCCGAGCAGCACCCGTGTCAGGCGGTCGGCAGGTGTGCGCAGCACCGTCCACAAGCTCCACGCCAGCGCGCCGAGCATCACCAGGAACACCGGGAGCGTCAGGGCCGGCACCGTGGCGGCGGCGAGCAGCCAGACGACGAAGCCGACCTGGGCCACCGACACCGGTACCTGCACCGCCGTCCACGGCGCCCGGGTGGCCCGCAGCAACGGCAGCCCCCACAGCGCCGCGGCGACCGAGCCGAGGACGACCACGCCCCAGACGGCGAAGAACGGGCCGGGCGGCACGACGACCGGATCCGCCCCGCTCCCCTGGTCGAACCCGGCGACCAGCGGGCTCACTGCCTGCGCTGCTGCCGTGCCCAGCAGCAGCCAGCGTGCCCGACGACCGCGACCGGCCCGCACGGACGCGTCCACAGCCCCTCCCTCACCCCGCCGGTCCGGGAACCCGCTCCCCTCATCCTTCACGTCGGAGTGGGTGCGCAGATGCACGTGGTGCCCTGGGGCGGGGATGCGAGAGCCGACAGCACCGGGCCCCGGTCGGTGTGACTCAGCGCCGCCGCAGGGCGCCGAGCACGGTCTCGGTCACCAGCCGCTGGGCGTCGGCCGGCGCCACGCGGCCGGTGCGCAGGCCGTCCGCGGCTCCGACGATGAGCCAGGTGACCGCGACGACGGCCCAGTCCGCGGGGAGGTCCACGCGGAACTCGCCGGCCTCCTGGCCGCGGCGCACCAGCGCGCGCAGCCGGTCTTCGGCGCTGCGAGCCTGCTCCAGCAGCCGGTCCTCCACGACCTCCTCGAGCGGCTGCAGCGCCAGCAGGCCGTACCGGGGAGCCAGGGCGACGAGGTGTGCGAGCACCCGGCGAAGGGCCTCGGGCGCCGGCCCCCGCTCGGGCTCGGCCCGGTCCACGTCCCGGACGTAGGCGTCCAGGGCCCGCCGGGAGAGGTCGGCCACCAGTTCGGCCCGCGAGGGATACCGGCGGAACAGGGTCGCCCGGCTGACGCCGGCGGCGCGCGCCAGCTCATCCATCGTCGCTGCAGGACGGCGGGCCAACACGGCCGCGGCCGCCTCGGCGATCCCCTCTTCGCTCACCTGTCGATCCTCTCGTTGACACGATATCGTCTCATCTGAGACGCATTCGTCTCAGGGATGGGGATTCCTCGTGTCAGCAACTCTCGTCGCCGGGATCGCCGGCCTCGCGCTCCTCGACTCGCTCAACCCGGCGACCATCGTCGGGGTTGCGCTGATCCTGATCACCCCGCTGCCCCGGCCCGCCGTCGTCGCGCTGGCGTACGTCGCCGGCGCCTACCTCACGGTCCTCGCCGCCGGCGCCGGCGTCCTCCTCGGTGCCGGCGCGGTGGCCGGGCTGGTCACCGACGGGGTGGTCTGGGTCCGCCGGGCGGCGCTGGGCCTGGCCGCGCTCCTGCTGTTCGTCGCCGCGGTTCGCCGGCTGGGCACGGGACGCGGCCGGGAGGTGCGGCTGCCGTCCTGGTTCGGCCCGTGGACGGCCGCGCCCGTCGGCGTGATGGTCACCGCCGCGGACCTGCCCAACGCCTTCCCGTACCTGATCGCGATCGAGCGACTGCTGGCAGCCGACGTCGCCACCACCCCGGCGCTGACCACCCTCGCCGCTTACGCGTTCATCTACTGCCTGCCGTGCCTGGTCCTGCTCACGGTCGGAGTGGCCTGCGGCGAGAGGGTCCGGACGCGTCTGCGTGCCGTGCAGGAGCACCTGGGCCGTAGCAGGCCCGAGGGCCGCAACACCACTCAGGCCGCCCTGCTGGCGCTGTCTGCAGCCGGGGTCGGCAGCATCGCCGTCCTGGCGTGAGCCCCGCCGGGGTGGGCCGCGGGCCGGCCGGCGTGCGTCCCAGCAACGTGCGCGCGACGAGATGGCCGCAGGCACCCGTGGAAGCTGCGCCGGCGTGCGGTACGTCGTCTCCTGGTCGCTGACGGGAGTCGAGCGCCTGCAGGTGGTGTCGCAGCAGCCGTGCGTCCCGTCTCGGGCAGGCACCCACAGTCGGTGAGCACCGTCTGGCGGTGGCCGACATCCTCAGAGCAGGCTGATCCAGTCGCCGGTCGCCCGGACCGGGGTTAGCGTGGGTGACCGGTCCAACAACGGAGCCGCCTGCAGCAGCAGGACCTTCGGCGGTCGACGCTCGGCCGCCGACGCCACGCGCTCACCACCGAGGTGATGCGTGACCGCCGAATCTGCCTGCGCCGCGGGAGCCGCCGATGGGCGGGACCCGTCGTTCACCGTCGATCTCGACCTCATCGGCGGACGCCTGAAGTTGACCGGACCGCTGGAGCGGGACACCACCCACCTCTTCCACGACGCGGTCGTGACCCTGCTCGTCTGCGACCGCCCCCGGTGGACGGTCGACCTCAGCGAGCTGACCGCGTGCGGGCGCACGGGGGCGCATGTGATCACCGGCGCCCGCCGGTGGGCCCAGCGGCAGAACCGCCGCATGATGCTGGTCGGAACGCCGTTGTGGCTGCAGCGGGAGCTGGCCCGGCTCCAACTGCACCACGGTCCGGTTCCTGACGTCCCGGGCGTGGTCACTGCTGCAGGCGTGGCCACCGCCGATGCGGCACCCACCGCCGCCGAGCGAGCCCGGCCCCTCGAGCGACCGTGAGCCGCGAGCGGAGGTGTCCGCCGAGGGCGTGCAGCTGGGGATGCGGTGACCGGGCCGCACGAGGTGGGATCAGCCTCGGCCACCCGGGTGCCGCCGAGCCGGAGCCGGCGCCGCACCGCCGATCCTGGCGGCGGGCCATGAGAGCCGGCACCGGCGGCGCCGAGCACGGGCAGGCGCAGTGGACTGTCGGCGCCGACGCGGTCGTGCCCCGACGGTGGGAGGACGAGTGGGTGGACATGCCCACCGGCCGGTTGCACGCCGTCGGCGGGAACGGGCTCATCACCGGCCGAGCCCTCTGCCTTGCCCCGGTGACACTCCTCGATCCCGCTGACTGGGCGTGGCCCGACGACGGCACCGAGGAGTGGCCACCCTGCCGGAGCTGCGTGGCGATGACCTGCTGACTCGCGCAGCCACGGTCGGCTCCAGCAGCTCGTCCGGCACCCGTCACGGGGGCGGGCCCGTCCCTCGTCATCGGTAGCGGCGCCGCCCGTCTCCGCTGGCGGTCGCCTCCCCGAGCGGTCAGGGCCGGCGCCGCCGGGGGCCGGGCACCTCGGACGGGTCCAGGGGCGCCCCGCCGCGCCGCTCATCGCCCCGGTCAGTCGCCCAGCCGGCTCCCGTCGCCGACGTCGAAGAGGTGGACGTGGCCGCGCCGGGGGGTCACGTGCAGGACCTCCCCCTTCTGCGGAGGCCGGCGTCCGTCGACGCGGGCGGTGATCTGGTGCTCCCCGTCCCCGAGCCGAGTCCGGCCGTAGACGTACGCGTCGGCGCCGAGCTCCTCCACGACGTCGACCTCGACCGGCAGGCCGTGGTCGGCGACCTCCAGGTCCTCCGGGCGCACGCCGAGGACGACGGAGGACGCGGAGGCCTCCTGGAGGACGTCGCGGGCCACCGGGTAGAGGTCGTCGCCGAAGCGGACGCCGCCCTCCACCTGCGGCAGGGTGAACAGGTTCATCGCCGGGGAGCCGATGAAGCCGGCCACGAAGACGTTGCGCGGCCGGTCGTAGAGCTCCCGGGGCTTGCCCACCTGCATGAGGTTGCCGTCCTTGAGGACGCAGACCCGGTCGCCCATCGTCATGGCCTCGACCTGGTCGTGCGTGACGTACACCGTGGTGATCCCCAGCCGGCGCTGCAGCTGGGCGATCTGGGTGCGCGTCTGCACGCGGAGCTTGGCGTCGAGGTTGGACAGCGGCTCGTCCATGAGGAACACCTGCGGCTTGCGGACGATCGCCCGGCCCATCGCCACCCGCTGCCGCTGACCACCGGAGAGCGCCCGCGGCCGCCGGTTCAGGTACTCCTCCAGGTCGAGCAGGCGGGCCGCCTGCCGGACCCGCTCGGCGATCTCCTGCTTGCCGACCTTGGCCATCTTCAGCGCGAAAGCCATGTTGTCCGCGACGGTCATGTGCGGGTACAGGGCGTAGTTCTGGAAGACCATGGCGATGTCGCGGTCCTTGGCCGGCACGGTGCTCACGTCCCGGTCACCGATCAGGATGCGCCCGCCGTCGACGTCCTCCAGGCCGGCGAGCATGCGGAGGGACGTGGACTTGCCGCAGCCCGACGGGCCCACGAGGACCAGGAACTCGCCGTCCTCCACGGTGAGGTCGAGCGCGTCGACTGCTGGCCGCTGCGCGCCGGGGTAGACCCGTGTCGCCTGGTCGTAGGTGACCGATGCCATGTCCTGCTCCTCATCTGCTCCCCCGGCGGCGTCGCCGGGGTCTGGTGTTGTCCGGTGGTGGTGCAGCCGCGCGCTGCGGCGGGTGGATCAGGTGCGTTCGGCGGTGGGGTCGCGCACCTCGGCGTAGCGCCGCCGCACGTGCACGGGCGGATCGGCCTCGTGGACCTCGGTCCCGGCGGCGCGCCACGGCAGCGGCGCCGCGCCGCCTCCAGGAGGCGGGGTCGACCTCGGTGCCCTCGGGGTGCGGCGCCCGGCCCTCGCGGACCAGCGCGCCGCTGCCGGCGTCCCGGACGACATGTGGGTTCCTCTCGCGAGCGGTACGGCTGGTGGCCGGGGTCGGTGGTCGATCTGGCGGTCAGCGGAGGGAGACGGCCGTCCAGGAGACGGGCGGCAGGGTCACCCCGAGCGTGCTGCCGACCACCGCTGCCCGGGTGTTGGGCTGCAAGCGGACCCGGTCCTGCCGGTCGGTCGTGTTGGCCGCGTGTGGGTCCGGGTCGCAGAGCATCAGCGTCTCCTCGATGGTGCTCACGCCCAGCGCCGTGAGGTCGACGGAGACCTCCGCCTCCTCCGTCTGCGAGCGGTTCACGAGGAACAGCGCGGCCACGCCGGCATCGGTGGTGGCGGCAGCGTCGACGACGGGGACCCGGCCGTACTCGGCGGTGTCGTAGTCAGGGCCGTCGACGCCCACCCGGAGGGCGACGCCGCGCGCCAGCCGGGCGGTGGTCGCGAACGGGAAGAACGTCGACTTGCGCCACGCCGGCCCCTGCGGCTCCGCCGCGATCGGGGCGATGACGTTGACCAGCTGGGCGATCGAGGCGCTGGTCACCCGGTCCGCGTGGCGGAGCAGCGACATCAGGAGACTGCCCACGACGACGCCGTCCGCCACGGTGTAGGCCTCCTCGCTGATGGGTGGCGCGATGGGCCAGTCGCCGATGTCCTTCGCCAGGTCGGCCGGCACCCGGGACAGGTACCAGACGTTCCACTCGTCGAAGGAGACGTTGATCGTCTTCGGGCTCCTCCGCACGGCCTTCACGTGGTCGGCGGTGGCGACGACCGTCTCGATGAAGCGGTCCATGTCCGTCGCGGAGGCGAGGAAGGAACCGAGGTCGCCGTCCTTCTCCTCGTAGTACGCGTGGCAGGAGATGAAGTCCACGTCGTCGTAGGCGTGGGTGAGGACGGCGCGCTCCCACTCGCCGAAGGTCGGCATGGTCGCGCCCGACGAGCCGCAGGCGACGAGCTCGAGGCCGGGATCGACCTGACGCATGGCCTTCGCGGTGCGGGCGGCCAGCTTGCCGTAGTCGTCCGCGGACCGCTGGCCGAGCTGCCACGGACCGTCCATCTCGTTCCCGAGGCACCACATCCGGACGTCGAACGGCTGCGGACGCCCGTTGCGGATCCGCTGTTCGGCGAGCGTGGTGCCGGCAGGCACGTTCGCGTACTCGAGCAGGTCCAGCGCCTCGAGCGTGCCGCGGGTGCCGAGGTTCAGAGCGAGCATGAGCTCGGCGCCGACCTTCTCCAGCCACGAGGCGAACTCGTGCAGACCGACCTCGTTGGTCTCCGTGCTGTGCCACGCGAGGTTGAGCCGGACGGGGCGGTTCTCACGGGGCCCGACGCCGTCCTCCCACCGGAACCCGGAGACGAAGTTCCCGCCGGGATACCGGACCGTCGTCACCCCCATCTCCTTGACGAGGTCGATCACGTCCCGGCGGAAGCCCTCCTCGTCCGCCTCCGGGTGCCCCGGCTCGTGGATGCCGCCGTAGACGCCGCGTCCCATGTGCTCGACGAAGGCGCCGAAGAGCCGACGGGACACCGGGCCCACCGGTCGGGCCGGGTCGACGGTGAGGCGTGCGCGCAGCATCAGACGCCCCGCCCCCGCGGTGCGGACCGCTCGCCGAACGCGGGCTGCCGGGCAGTGGGCACCTCGAGCCGGCTGCGGAGCCAGGCCAGCTGCGCACGCTGCTGGAAGCCCTGACCGCCCTCGTGGTCGTTGAACGGGTAGACCTCGATCTGCTTGGGCCCGCCGTAGGAGTGGTACGCCGCGAAGACCGTCGACGGCGGGCAGGTCTCGTCCATGAGGGCGACGGAGAACAGTGCCGGCGCGGACGACCGGCGGCCCAGCACCGCGCCGTCGAAGTAGGCGAGCGTCCGGAAGACGCGGTCCACGCGGTCGCGGTGGGCCTTGAGGTACCGCACGATCTCGCCGTACGGGTCTCCGGGAGCGATGCGCGCGGCCCTCGGGAAGTCGCAGAGGAACGGCACGTCGGGCATGACCGCCCGCACTCCGGGGACGAGGGCCGAGACGGCCAGCGCGATGCCGCCGCCCTGGCTGATGCCGGTCACCGCGACGCGGTCGCCGTCGACCTCGGCGTGGCCGCGCAACATCTCGACGGCCCTCGCGGCGTCGGTGTAGACGCGGCGGTAGTAGTAGTCGTCCGGCGACAGCACGCCCCGAGTCATGAATCCCGGCTGGGCGGCCGCGGAGCCCACCGGGTCGCCGGTGTCCCCCACGGACCAGCCGCTCCCCTGCCCGCGCGTGTCCACCACGAGGTGGGCGAAGCCCGCCGACGCCCAGAACACGTGCTCGTGGGGCAGCCCGCGCCCGCCGTTGTAGCCCTGGAACTGGACGACCCCGGGCAGCGCTCCGTTCCCGCGCAGTGCGCGCGCGGGCAGGTGCAGCCAGGCGCGGACCTCGGACCCGGCGGAGCCGGCGAAGGACACGTCGTGGGTCTCGACCGTCACGAGCCCGCTGTCGACCGGAGTGCACGACACGTCGAGCGGCCGCTCGGCCGCCTCGTCCAGGGTCGCCTCCCAGAACTGCCAGAGGTCGTCCGGTGCGGGGAGCTCCGGGCGGTAGCGCCGGAGCTCCTCCAGCGGGAGGTCGGTCTGCGGCATCAGCCGTCGCCCCCGCCGCCGCGAACCCCGTCCTCGACGACGCTCTCGGCGTGCAGCCGGCGCTCGAACCCGACCGTGCGGCGGCTGCCCGTGAGCGTGAACCGCAGGGTCTCCCGCACGTCGGCGCTGGAGGCACCCACCCGCAGTTCCACCGCACCCGGCTCGACGATCCGCCTGCCGTCCCGCCCGGTGAAGGAGGTGAGGTCGGCGTGCAGGCTGAACCGGACGGTCGCCGCCGACCGCGGCGCGAGATCGACCCGCCGGGCGGCCAGGAGGGCCTGCACGGGCCGGACCACCTCGGCGACGGGATCGTGCAGGTAGACCTGCACGACCTCGGTCACCTCGCGGTCGGTGTCGTTGCGGAGCTCGACCTCCAGCTCGCTGGTCCCGTCGGTGTCCCACTCCGATCCGGTGACCGCTCGGACCCCTGCCCAGGTCGCCGAGCCGTATCCCAGCCCGTGCCCGAAGGAGAAGAGCGGGGTCGGGTCCACCGTGCTCACGTCGGTGCGCCGGCCCAGGGGCGCCGCGAGGTAGGTCGCCGGCTGGCTGCTCTCCGCGCGCGGGAAGCTCACCGGCAGCCGGCCCGACGGGGCCACCCGCCCGCTGAGGACGTCCGCCATCGCCGGACCGCCCTCCTCACCCGGGAAGAACCCGCACACCACCGCGGCGAGCCGGTCGACCTGGCGGGACAGCTCGTAGGGGCGGCCGGCGAGCAGGACGAGCACGACAGGTCTCCCGGTCGCCAGCAGGGCCTCCAGCAGCTCCTCCTGGCGGCCGGGGAGGCGGAGGTCGACGGCGTCGCAGCCCTCCCCGGAGGTGCCGTTGCCGAACAGGCCGGCCTGGTCACCGAGGACGGCGACGCACACGTCGGCGTCGGCCGCGGCGCGCACGGCGGCCTGGATGCCCTCGTCGTCGCCACCCAGCACCGGGCAGCCCTCGGCGACCTGGACCTCGTAGGCGGCCGGATCCGCCCGCAGCGCGTCGGCGAGCGTCGGGATGTCGACGCCCACAGGCACGTCCGGGTGGTGCACGCCGACGTGCATCGGGAACGAGTAGCAGCCGAGCATGGCCTGGGCGGTGTCGGCGCGGGGACCCACCACCGCCAGCCGCAGCCCGGGCCGCAGGGGCAGCGTGCCGTCGTTGGCGAGCAGCACGACGGAGCGGCGGGCGAGCTCCGCCGCGACGGCACGGGACTCCGCCGAGTCGAGGTCGACCTCGCCGTCGAGGACGGCCGGCGAGTCCGGCGACCAGTCGGCGTCGAGCAGACCGAGCTCGCACTTCTGCAGCAGCACCCGGCGCAGCGCCCGGTCCACCAGGCCCTCGTCCACCGCCCCACTGCGCACCGCCTCGACCAGCGGCTCGCCGTAGCAGGCCACGGTCGGCAGCTCCACGTCGATGCCCGCCTCCAGGGCACGCCCGGCCGCCTCCCCCGGGGACGCGGCGACGCCGTGCAGGGTCTGCAGGAAGGCGATCGAGAAGTAGTCGGCGACCACGGTGCCGGTGAACCCGTAGGTCTCCCGCAGCAGCGTCGTGAGGAGCGCCGGATCCGCGGCCGCGGGCACGCCGTCGATGTCGGTGTAGGAGTTCATCACCGACCGGGCACCCGCCCGCAGCGCCATCTCGAACGGCGGGAGGAGCACGTCGGCGATCTCCCGGGGGCCGGCGGAGACCGGGGCGAGGTTCCGCCCCGCCCGGGAGGCGGAGTAGCCGACGAAGTGCTTCAGGGTCGCCACGATGCCGCTCGACTGCAGACCGCGGACGTAGGCGCTGCCGATGGTGCCCACCAGGTACGGGTCCTCGCCCATGGTCTCCTCGACCCGTCCCCAGCGCAGGTCCCGGGCGACGTCCAGGACCGGGGCGAGCCCCTGGTGGACGCCGAGCCGGCGCATGCCCTGCCCGATGACCGCGCCCATCCGCTCGACGAGGTCCGGGTCGAAGCCGGCCGCCCAGCACAGCGGCGAGGGGAAGGCGGTCGCCGTCCACGCCGCGAGGCCGGTCAGGCACTCCTCGTGCACCAGCGCCGGGATCCCGAAGCGGCCGGCCGCCACGATGGCCCGCTGGCTCTCCGCCAGACCCTTCGCGCCCAGCAGCGGATCGACGGGAGCCGTCCCGAACGGGCGGGTCAGCTGTCCGAGCCCGCTGCGGATCAGCTCGTCCCAGTCCACCGGCGCCGCGGCCATCTCGTGCTGGTGCGGGGCGACCTCGCCCGCAGTCGCATCGATGCCCACCCAGACGCCGTACAGCTGGGCGACCTTCTCCTCGAGTGTCATGCGCCGGATGAGGTCCGCCACCCTGTCCTGGGCGGGGATGGTCGTGTCCCGCCAGGGCGCGGAGCCGAGGTCGTCGTTGGTGCCCATGCTGTTCGGAAGTCCGTCCTGTGTCGTTCGTTGTCGGTTGCGGCCTGGGCGGGTGCGGCGGTCAGACCAGGGTGACCTCCGACAGCGGCACGTCCGGCCGCAACTCCCAGGACACGGAGCGGTCCCCGACCGACACCGTGTAGTCCCCGGGCCAGCCGCGCACGGCGACCCGGCCCTCGCCGTCGGTCCGCAGCCGGGTCGGCGCCTGCCACCACTCGCCCTTGACGAGGCCCCGGAGCGCGTCGTAGGCCGGCTTGGGGCTGCCGTCGGCGCGCACCAGCCCCGCGGGGGCGCCGAGCCACGACCCCCGGTCGGTGATCCCCCAGTACGTCACGGCCTGGACCGAGGGGTGCGAGAGCAGCGTCCGGTAGTGGCGGACGATGTCGTCGGCCTGCCGCTCCTCGCCCTCCGGCGTGGAAGGCCACTCGTCGACCTGGTGGTCGTTCAGGTCCACGATCTCCGGTGGCATCAGGTCCCCGGACACCAGAGTCGTCTCGGTCCAGTGCAGCGGGAGGCCGTAACGGGCGAACCGCTCCAGGACCTCCTGGGTCCGCTCCTCGCCCCAGTAGCCCTGGTGCATGTGGCTCTGCAGGCCGATCGCGTCGACCTGCACGCCGGCCTCGAGCACTCCCTCGATCAGGCACTCGTACGCCGTCGACAGGTTGAAGTCGTTGAGCACCAGGGTCGTCGCGGGGTCCGCCCGGCGTGCCTCCTCGAAGGCCAGGCGGATCGTCGGGATGCGACCGATGCGACGGCACAGCCGGGTGACGGCGTTCTGCCGGTCCTCGTTGGCGAAGACCGGCATGATGACGACCTCGTTGATCGCGTCCCAGGTGTCGACGAGCCCCGCGAAGGACGTGACCTCCCGCCGGACCCGGGCCCGCACGATCTCCTCGACCTCCTGGTCGGGGTACTCCCGCAACCAGTCCGGGGCGAGCGTGTGCCAGACCAGCGGGTGACCCTTGACGGACACGCCCCGCTCGCGGAACCACGCGGCGGCGGCCTGCAGGCGGCGGGTGTCGGGTTGCCCCTCCAGCGGCTCGAACCCGGCCCAGTAGAACGGGAGGGTCGCGGTGTTGAACAGGTCGAGCCACAGGTCCTCGAGCCGCTCGGCCGCCTCCGGGTCGGCTCCGCCGAAGACGTTCTCGCGGGACCCGCCCCGCTCGTCGTTGGCCAGTCCCACGAAGTCGAAGCCGATGTTGCCGAAGGCGAAGTCGTGCCGGACCTGCTGGACCACCACGTCCCTGTCGGCGCAGGGCGAGCCGTCGGCGGAACGTACGACCAACGTGGCTCCGGTGCACCGGACGGCGTCGACAGCTGTGGAGCAGGTCACTCCGAAATCGTTATCGACAACGATTGACAGCGCAAGCCCTTGCTGCCACCTTCGTGAAATGTGTTCCACGCCACCACGGCGTGCGGAAGGACGAAGGGGTCAGACATGCGGCGTTCGGGGCGAGCAGCTCTCTCGGTGCTGTGCAGCAGCGCGGTGCTGCTGACGGCCACTGCCTGCGGCGGTGGCGACAGCAGCGCCTCGGGGGGCGACGACAACACGATCACCTGGTGGCACAACTCGAACAACGAACCGGGCAAGGGCTACTACGAGCAGGTGGCCGCGGACTTCGAGGCCGCCAACCCGGGCGTGGAGGTCGAGGTCGTCGCCATGGCGCACGAGGACATGGTCGACAAGCTCGAGGCCGCCTTCCAGAGCGGTGACGTGCCGGACGTCTACATGGAGCGCGGCGGCGGTGAGCTCGCCGACCGCGTGGAGGCCGGCCTGGTTCGCGACCTGTCCGAGGACGCGGCGGAGGAGATCGACAAGATCGGCGGCTCCGTGGCCGGCTGGCAGGTCGAGGACCAGACCTACGCGCTGCCGTTCTCCGTCGGCGTCGTGGGCTTCTGGTACAACACCGAGCTCTTCCAGCAGGCGGGCATCACGGCGCCCCCGACCACGATGGCGGAGCTGGCCTCCGCCATCGACACACTGAAGGGCGCCGGCATCACGCCGATCTCGCTCGGCGCGGGCGACAAGTGGCCCGCCGCCCACTACTGGTACTACGCGGCGGTGCGCTCGTGCTCCGAGGACGTGCTGACCGACGCGGTCACCAGCCTCGACTTCTCCGACCCGTGCTTCGTCCAGGCGGGCGAGGAGGTCCAGTCGCTGATCGACACCGAACCCTTCAACCCCGGCTTCCTGACGACGCCGGCGCAGGAGGGTGCCACGTCGGCCTCCGGCCTGCTCGCGACCGGACAGGTCGCGATGGAGCTGACGGGCCACTGGGAGCCCGGCGTCATGCAGGGCCTCACCGAGGACGGCCAGGGCCTCGGCGCCAAGACCGGCTGGTTCCCGTTCCCGGCGATCGAGGGCGGCGAGGGTGACCCCGAGGCCCAGCTCGGTGGTGGCGACGCGTGGGCCGTCGCGCAGGAGGCTCCGGATGAGGCGGTCGACCTCGTGAAGCACCTGCTCTCCGACGAGGTGCAGCAGGGCTTCGCCGAGAACGACATGGGTCTCCCGACGAACCCCGCCGCTTCGGGCTCCGTCTCCGACCCGGCGCTCGCCCAGCTGCTCGAGGTCCGCGACGCGGCGCCGTACGTCCAGCTGTACTTCGACACCGCGTTCGGGGCGTCCGTCGGTGGTGCGATGAACGACGCCATCGCGCTGCTCTTCGCCGGTCAGGCGACGCCGCAGGAGATCGTGGACCAGACCCAGCAGGCCGCCGAGCAGGAGGGGTGATCCGAGGATGACCTCCCAGGGCGCCGTGACGGCGGCGGACCCGGAGGCAGCGGTCGCCCGGCGCGCGGAGGCGCGCCGGGCGACCGGCCGTTCGGTTCGTGCGACCGGGAGCCCCGGTCGTGACAGGGGCCGGAAGCGCCTGGAGATCCTCTTCTTCGTGGCGCCGGCCCTGACGCTGATGGCGGTCTTCGTCGTCTACCCGGTCTTCTCCGCCGCCCGGATGTCGTTCTTCCGCTGGAAGGGCTTCGGCCCGATGGTGGACTTCGTCGGGTTGCAGAACTACGTCCGTGTGCTGACCGACGACGTCTTCACCGACGCCGTGGTGCACAACTTCGTCATCGTCTTCGCCTCGATCCTCGTGCAGCTGCCGCTGGGACTGGCGCTGGCACTGCTGCTCAACCGCCGCATCCGGGGACGGGGGCTGCTGCGGACGATCATCTTCGTCCCGTACGTCCTCGCCGAGGTGATCGCCGGCGTCGTGTGGTTCCAGCTGCTGCAGCCACGGACCGGACTCCTCGAGACCATGCTGACGTCGGTCGGGATCCCGGTCCCCGAGCAGGGCTTCCTCGGCACCCCCGACGTCGCCCTCGCCACGGTCTTCGTCGTCCTCACCTGGAAGTACCTGGGCCTGGCGGTGCTGCTCTTCCTCGCCGGGCTGCAGGGCGTCCCCGACGAGCTGCACGAGGCGGCGCAGCTCGACGGCGCCTCGTGGTGGCAGGTCCAGCGCCGCATCGCGATCCCGCTGCTGGCGCCCACGATCCGGACGTGGTGCTTCCTGTCCATGATCGGTTCGCTGCAGCTGTTCGACATGGTCTGGATCCTGACCGGCGGCGGGCCGGCGAACGCGACGACCACGATGGCGACCTACCTGATCAGCCAGGGCACCCAGCGCAGCAACTTCGGCATCGCCGGTGCGGCGTCGGTCGTGCTGTTCCTGATCGGCTTCGCGCTGGCCGTCGCGTACCAGTTCCTGGTGCTGCGTCGCGACACCAAGGCCGACACGTGAACCCGGTGGACCGGGCACCCGAGAGGAGATCCTGGTGATGGCGCGACGGGCAACGACGTACGGGCGGGGTGGCCCGCTCGTCTACCTGGTGGCGCTGGCGGTCGTGGCGCTCACGCTCGGGCCGGTGCTCTACGGCGCGCTCGGCGGCTTCCGCAGCAACGAGCAACTGGCGCGTGACCCCGCCGCGCTCCCCGACCCGTGGCTGCTGCGGAACTACGGGGGCGTCCTCAGCAACCCGGACTTCTGGCGCTACGCGTTGAACTCGACGGTGATCGCCCTCATCACCACGGCGGTGGCCGTGCTCGCGGGCGTGATGGCCGCGTACCCGTTGGCGCGCTACCAGTTCAGGTTCCGGGAACCGCTGTTCCTGGTGTTCGTCCTGGGACTGCTCTTCCCGGCCGCCGTGGCCATCGTCCCGCTGTTCATCCTCGTGACGCGCGACCTGCAGCTCGGCGACACCTGGTGGGGGGTCGCGCTGCCGCAGGCGGCGTTCGCGCTGCCGACGACGGTCGTGATCCTGCGGCCCTTCCTGATGGCGCTGCCGAAGGAGGTCGAGGAGGCAGCCATGATCGACGGCGCCTCCAGGATCGGCATCTTCTGGCGGATCGCGCTGCCCCTGTCGATGCCCGGGCTGGTCACGGTCGGCGTCCTCGCCTTCGTCGCCTCCTGGAACGCCTACCTCCTCCCGCTGCTCCTCCTCCAGGGTGAGATGCGCACGCTCCCGCTGGGCGTGGCGGACTACTCGACCGAGCACTCGGCCGACACCGCGGGAGTGCTGGCGTTCACGACCATCGCGATGATCCCCGCGCTCATGCTGTTCCTCGCCATGCAGCGGCGCATAGTCAGCGGGCTCCAGGGGGCGGTCAAGGGCTGAGCCGGACTCCCGCGCCCGGAGCCGAGCGGACCGGCTTCAGCCCGGACCCCTTGTCGTCGATGTCCTGGACAGCGCAGCCCCCTCCCCTGGCAATCTGACCACCGAGGGCCCGACCGAGAAGAGGTTGACCCATGGAACTCAACGCCCCGAACGACGACGTCGGTGGCTCGGACCTCCTCGTGGCTCCCAGCGACGGAAGCCCCGACGGGAACCCTTCCGCGTCGTCCCTCCGCGGCCGCGTGACCATGCAGCAGGTGGCCGCAGAGGCCGGCGTCTCGGTCTCCACCGTGTCGAAGGTCATCAACGGGCGGTACGGCGTATCCGCCGAGACCGTCGACCACGTGACCCGGGTCATCGATCGGCTCGGCTACGAGGCGAGCCTCGTCGCGCGGAGCCTGCGCAACCGTCGGACCCACGTCGTCGGCGTGCTGGTCATGGACTTCGAGCCCTTCAGCACCGAGGTCCTCAAGGGGGTCGCAGACGCCGTCCACGGCTCCGGCTACGAGCTCATCGCCTACTCCGCCGGCGGACACGTCGAGGCGCAGGTGGGCTGGGAGCGTCGGTCGCTGACCCGGTTGATGGGGAGCCTCGTCGACGGCGCCGTCCTGGTCACGCCCACCGTGACCGACGTGCAGGCCGACGGACCGGTGGTGGCGGTCGATCCGCACACCGGTCCGGCGGGGCTGCCCTCGGTCACCGCCGACAACCTGCAGGGCGCCCGGCTCGGCGTCGAGCACCTGCTCGGGCTGGGGCACACCCGCATCGGCATGATCACGGGTCGCTCGGACCTGCTGTCCGCGCAGCAGCGGGAACAGGGCTACCGCGAGGCGCTCGTCGCCGCGGGGCTGCCCGTGGACGAGGCACTGGTGCGGTCCGGCGGCTTCGAACCGGAGATCGCGCGCGAGGCGGCTCGCGAACTGCTCTCGCGCCCATCCCCGCCGACCGCGGTCTTCGCGGCGAACGACCTCTCGGCGCTGGTGACGCTGGAGCTCGCGGCGGAGCTCGGGCTCGACGTCCCCCGTCAGCTCTCGGTGGTCGGCTTCGACAACATCCCGGAGTCCGCTCTCGCCAATCCCCCGCTGACCACGGTGCAGCAACCGATCCGGCGGATGGGCAAGGAGGCCGCCGACATGCTCCTGGCGCTCATCTCCGGCGAGGAGGTCGCCGACCTCCACCGCACCCAAGCCACCTCCCTCGTCCTACGGGCGTCCACCGCGCCTCCGGGGCAGGCCTCCTGACACAGCCGTTGCGCGACGGCGACGGCCTTCGGCCGTGCGGGTGTGGCGACCGCGCATGGACCCGCGACCGGACAGCGCTGTCGGGTCTCGCTCCCCGGAGATGCCGGGTGAGCCGATGCGCGTGGAGCCAGCCGCGCCCGGCGTCCGGCGTGCGGCGTCCGGCCGGCACGGACGAGTGATCCGGCGCTCGACGCCAGAGGAGCACAGCGCTCACACGACAGACGACCGACGTCCTGCAGCGGAGACGGCGGACTCCTCCGGTCGCCGTCCCGGGTCGATGCCGACCGCGGAGCGTCCCGCTCTCCCTGGGCGCGGGACTACCAGGGCCGGCCGTGGCGCAGCGCGCCGAAGACACCCCGCAGGCGTTCGACGAGCGCGGAGGTGGCGGCGTCGGCGGGCTCGGCGGCGTCGAGCAGCTGCATCGCGTGGTCCACACCCTTGCGCAGCTCGTCCCGCTCGGCGGCGCGTTCAGCGAGCTCGGTGTGCAACAGGTGGAGGTCGACGAACACGGCCACCTTCGACCGGAGCACCCACGGATCGAAGGGTTTGGTGATGTAGTCCACCGCGCCCGCCTGGTAACCGCGGAAGGCCAGATGGGGATCGTAGTCCGCTGCGGTGAGGAACAAGATCGGGATGTGCCGGGTCCGTTCCCGCTGCTTGACGTGCTTGGCGGTCTCGAAGCCGTCCATCCCGGGCATGCGCGCGTCGAGGAGGATCAGCGCGAAGTCCTGGACGAGCAGCTTCTTGAGCGCCTCCTCGCCGCTGGTGACCGGCACGACCTCGATGGGGAGCCCCTCCAGGACCGCCTGCAGCGCGAGCAGGTTCTCCCGCCGGTCGTCGACGGCGAGGACCCGGACGGGCGCGGTCATGCCGAAGGGCCGTCGTCGTGGGCTGCTGCATGCCCGTCGCCGGTCACCCACGAGGCCATGATCGCGAGCAACTCGTCGAGGTCGACCGGCTTGGTGACGTAGTCGGTGGCACCCGCGGCCAGGCTGGACTCCCTGTCCCCCGGCATCGCCTTCGCCGTCAGGAACACGATCGGCAGGTCCTTCCACTGCGGGACCGCCCGGATCCGGCGAGTGGTCGCGTTGCCGTCGAGGTCGGGCATCATCGCGTCCATCAGCACGATCCGGACCTCCGGGTGCTCGGTGAGCAGGGCGATGCCGTCGAGGCCGTTGTCGGCGTAGAGGACCTCGAGACCGTGCAGCTCCAGCGCGCTGGTGAGGGCGAAGACGTTGCGCACGTCGTCGTCGACGATGAGCACCGTGGCCCCGGACAGCTCCGGCGCCGTCCGCGCCGTCGCCGGCGGCGTTGCCCTCAGGATGGGCGAGCCCCGGTCGGCGGCCTCGGGCGCCGCTTCGGCCGGGCGCGGGGCGGGGACGTCGGACACCGCCGCGGTGATCGCCGGGGTGATCGCCGGGCTCTCGACGGGCAGCAGCAGGGTGAACACCGACCCGACGCCCGGCTCGGACGACACCTCGATCTTCCCGCCCAGCAGCCGGGCGAGCTCCTTGCAGATCGACAGGCCCAGCCCGGTTCCGCCGTACTTGCGGCTGGTGGTGCCGTCAGCCTGCTGGAACGCCTCGAAGATCATCGCCAACTTGTCGCCCGGGATCCCGATACCGGTGTCGCGCACGGCGAAGGTGATGACCGAACCGGCGCCGTCGAGCGAGGGCACCCCGTGGAGCGTCCGGGGTGGCGCCAGGCCGACCTGCAGGGTGACGCTGCCGGCGGCGGTGAACTTGATGGCGTTGGCCAGGAGGTTGCGGAGGATCTGCTGCAGCCGCTGAGCATCGGTGGTGATGACCGCGGGCAGCTCCGCCGCCGCCTCGACGCGCAGCTGGAGGCCCTTGTCCTCGGCCTGCACGCCGAAGGCCTGCTCCACGTCAGCGCACACGTCGGCGAGCAGCACCGGGGCCGGCTCGATGTCCACCCGACCTGCCTCGATCTTGGACAGGTCGAGGATGTCCTCGATCAGGTGCAGCAGATCCGACGCGGAGGCGTGGATGGTGCTGGCGAACTCGATCTGCTTGGGCGTCAGGGTCGCGTCCTGGTTGTCGGCGAGCAGCCGTGAGAGCAACAGCAGTGCGTTGAGCGGCGTCCGGAGTTCGTGGCTCATGTTCGCCAGGAACTCCGACTTGTACTGGTTGGCCAGCGTGAGCTGCTGCGCCTTCTCCTCGACGCCGCGCCGAGCCGCGTCGATCTCCATGTTCTTGAGCTCGACGTTGCGGTTCTGCTCGGACAGCTGCAGGGCCTTCTCCTCGAGCTCGGCATTGGTGCGCTGCAGCTCGGCCGACTGGTCCTGCAGCTCCATGGTCAGGCGCTGGGACTGCGCGAGCAGCTGCTCCGTGCGCCGGCCGGCCTGGATCGTCGCGAGGGTCACGCCGATCGTGGTGACCAGCCGCTCGAGGAAGGTCAGGTGCAGCGCCGAGAACGGCGCGGTCGCGCCGAGCTCGATCACACCCAGCGACTCGCCTTCGAACAGGATCGGGAGGACGACGAGCGCACCGGGCGCGCCGGTGCCGGTCCCGGAGCGCACGTCCAGATAGCCCTGGGGCAGATCGGTGACGACGATGCTCTGCTTGCTCATCGCAGCCTGGCCGACCAGGCCCTCACCGGAGCGGAACTCGAGTGGCGGGTCCCCGATCGGGACCCCGTATCCCCCGCACATGACCCAGCGAGCGGGGGCGCTCGCCTCCACCAGGTCACCGGGGTCGGCCGCCAGGAAGAACGTGCCGACCTGGGCCCCGACCAGGGGGGCGACCTCCCCCATGATCATCTGACCGACGTCGCCGAGGTCGCGCTGGCCCTGCAGCAGGCCGCCGACGCGGGCGAGGTTGGAGTCCAGCCAGCCCTGCTCGGCGTTCTCCGCAGTGGTCTCGCGCAGGGCCACGATCATCTGGTTGATGTTGTCCTTGAGCTGCGCGACCTCGCCGAGCGCGGCCACCTGGATCTGCTCGGTGAGGTCACCGCGCGCCACCGCGGTCGACACGGCCGAGATCGCGCGCAGCTGCGTCGTGAGCGTGCCGGCGAGCTGGTTGACGCTCTCGGTCAGGTCCCGCCAGGTGCCCGACACCCCGCGCACCTGGGCCTGCCCGCCGAGCTTGCCCTCGGTGCCGACCTCGCGGGCCACCCGGGTCACCTCGTCGGCGAACGAGGAGAGCTGGTCGACCATCGTGTTGACCGTCGACTTCAGCTCCAGGATCTCCCCGCGCGCGTCCACGGTGATCTTCTGGCTCAGGTCACCGCGGGCCACCGCGGTGGTCACCTGGGCGATGTTGCGCACCTGCCCGGTCAGGTTCGACGCGAGCTGGTTGACGCTCTCGGTGAGATCCCGCCAGGTGCCGGCGACACCCTTGACCTCCGCCTGCCCGCCGAGCTTGCCGTCGGTGCCGACCTCGCGGGCCACCCGGGTCACCTCGTCGGCGAACGAGGAGAGCTGGTCGACCATCGTGTTGACCGTCGACTTCAGCTCCAGGATCTCCCCGCGCGCGTCCACGGTGATCTTCTGGCTCAGGTCACCGCGGGCCACCGCGGTGGTCACCTGGGCGATGTTGCGCACCTGCCCGGTCAGGTTGAACGCGAGCTGGTTGACGCTCTCGGTGAGATCCCGCCAGGTGCCCGACACCCCGCGCACCTGGGCCTGCCCGCCGAGCTTGCCGTCGGTGCCCACCTCGCGGGCCACCCGGGTCACCTCGTCGGCGAACGAGGACAGCTGGTCGACCATCGTGTTGACCGTCGACTTCAGCTCCAGGATCTCCCCGCGCGCGTCCACGGTGATCTTCTGGCTCAGGTCACCGCGGGCCACCGCGGTGGTCACCTGGGCGATGTTGCGCACCTGCCCGGTCAGGTTGAACGCCATGTAGTTCACGTTGTCGGTCAGGTTGCGCCAGGTGCCCGAGACGTTGGGCACCTGGGCCTGCCCGCCGAGCTTGCCCTCGGTGCCGACCTCGCGGGCCACCCGGGTCACCTCGTCGGCGAACGAGGACAGCTGGTCGACCATCGTGTTGACCGTCGACTTCAGCTCCAGGATCTCCCCGCGCGCGTCGACCGTGATCTTCTGGCTCAGGTCACCGCGGGCCACCGCGGTGGTCACCTGGGCGATGTTGCGCACCTGCCCCGTCAGGTTGTCGGCCAGCTGGTTGACGTTGTCGGTCAGGTTGCGCCAGGTGCCCGACACGTTGGGCACCTGGGCCTGCCCGCCGAGCTTGCCGTCGGTGCCGACCTCGCGGGCCACCCGGGTCACCTCGTCGGCGAACGAGGAGAGCTGGTCGACCATCGTGTTGACCGTCGACTTCAGCTCCAGGATCTCCCCGCGCGCATCCACGGTGATCTTCTGGCTCAGGTCACCGCGGGCCACCGCGGTGGCGACCTGCGCGATGTTGCGCACCTGCCCGGTCAGGTTGGCCGCCATCAGGTTCACCGCGTCGGTGAGGTTCTTCCAGGTCCCGGCCACGTCGGGGACCGCGGCCTGCCCGCCCAGCCGGCCCTCGGTGCCCACCTCGCGGGCCACCCGGGTCACCTCGTCGGCGAACAAGCGCAGTGTGTCGGTGAGCGAGTTGATCGTCTCGGCCAGCTCGGCGACCTCGCCTCGCGCCGAGACGGTGATCTTGCGGGACAGGTCGCCCTCCGCGATGGCCGTGGCCGCCGAGGAGATCGAGCGCACCTGGTTGGTGAGGTTGCTCGCCATCGTGTTGACCGAGTCGGTGAGCGCGCGCCAGGTGCCCGCGACACCGGCCACATCGGCCTGCCCGCCGAGCTTGCCCTCGGTGCCGACCTCACGGGCCACCCGGGTCACCTCGTCGGCGAACGAGGACAGCTGGTCGACCATCCTGTTCACGGTGCGGCCGATGCGACGGAACTCGCCGCGGAGCCTCCGGCCCTCGATCTCCAGGGCCATGTGCTGAGACAGGTCGCCCTCCGCGACCGCATCGAGCACCCGGGCGATCTCGGCGGTGGGCGCCGCGAGATCGTCGATCAGCGCGTTCACGGCCTGCACACCCGCCGCCCACGCGCCGTCGTAGGACTCCTCGTCCAGCCGCTCGGACATGCGCCCGTCGCGGCCGACGACGCGGCTGATCCGGAGCAGGTCGCGGCTCTGCCGCTCCTGCAGCTCCACCAGCTCGTTGAACTGCTCGACCACCTCGCTGGCCGGCCCCTCGCGGCGGGCGAGCCGGACGTCGAAGCGACCACGACGCACCTGGGCCAGCGCCTGCGCCAGCTCGACCAGGAGCGCTCCGTCGTCGCCGACCGATCCGTCAGGGGCCACCGCGGGCGTCCCCGGGCCGGCGGGGACCATCGAGTCTGCGTGCCGTGTCGCGCTCATGAACGCCTCCCGCCGCAGCCTAGTCACGGTGACGGCTGATCCTGGCAGACCTGCTTCGGCACACCGGGCACCCCGCGAGCAGACTGCACGCGTGCCCGTTCAGGTCGAGCGACGGATGCGGTTCCCGCCCGACATCCGGTCGGTCAGACACGCTCGGCGGATGGTCCACGACGCGCTGGCCGAGGTGGCGGACGGCGGCCGCGCCGAGGACGGCTCCGCCGTGGCGGAGTTCGTCGACGACGTCGTGCTGCTGGCCAGCGAGCTGTGCGAGAACGCCGTGCTCCATGCCGGCACCGCGTTCGACGTGGCGGTGGTGGCCGGCGACGACGACATCACCGTGTCCGTCACCGACCGCGGCCCGGGCGCGCTGGAGCTGCACCTGGCCGAGCCGCGACAGCGCTACGGGCGGGCCGCGACCCACGGGCGAGGCCTGTCCCTGGTCGCGCGGCTGGCGACGACCTGGGGCACCCGGCACGAGGCCGACGGACGGCACACGGCGTGGTTCACCCTCAGCCGGCGTCCGGGCTCCACCGACGAGCCCCCGGCGGTCCAGGCATCCCAGCACGAGCGCACGTGGACCTCGGCCGAGCAGGCCCGCTGGCTGCAGCACGTGCCGGCGTCCCTGGTCCATCGCCTCAGGCCGGCCGAGCTGGTCCGCGAGTTGACGACACGGCTGTGCGATCTGGTGGACGCCGCGGCCGTCGTCGTCGAGATCGACCCCGGCGACGGCTCCGGGGCGCGGGAGCTGGCGCGCGCCGGTGTCTCGCCGTCCGACGACGCCGTCACGCCGGGGGCGACCGTCGCCGTGGCGCTGCCGACCACCACCGGGCTGCGCGGCACCATCCGACTCGACGTCCGCGAGGCCGCCGACGCCCCCCGCGCCCGGGAGCTGACCGAGCTGATCGCCGACCGGATCGCCCTCACCGCCGAGTCGCACTGGCTCCGCGAGGTGGACCAGAGCCGGCGGGCGTGGATGACCTATCTTGCCGAGGCCAGCGAGCTGCTCAACCAGTCCCTCGACCTCGAGCTGACGGCCGCGCTGGTGCCACAGCTGGTGGTGCCCCGGCTGGGCGCATGGTGCGCGGTGCTCCTCCCGGAGCCGACGCGCCGGCTGCGCCTGGCCGCAATCGCGCATGTTGACGAGGACCGGCTGCCCGAGCTGCGCACGGTGCTCGACCCCGCTGCCGTTCCGGGTCCCCCACCACAGCTGCGCGCCCTGTTCGCGGCAGCCCACCGGGCCGCCACGCCCTCGTGGTTCTCCGACCCGGCCGACGGTGTCGCGGTGGCGCTGCAGGCCCGCGGGACCTCGACCGGAGTGCTGTTGGTGGGCCGCCCCACGGGCCGCGCGCACACCCCGGAGGACCTGCTGCTGATCGACGACATCGCCCGTCGTGCCGCGCTGGCGGTCCACAACGCCCAGGTCGTCGGCGAGCACGTGCGGGTGTCGCAGACACTGCAGGCCGCCCTTCTGCCCCGCGCCCTGCCGCAGGTACCGCAGATCACGTTCGCGGCGGAGTACCTGCCCGCGAGCACCGGGGCGGACGTGGGCGGCGACTTCTACGACGTGATCGCGGTCGGCCCCGACACGTGGCTGGCCACCATCGGCGACGTCTGCGGCAAGGGAGCACGGGCCGCCGCCCGCACCGGTCTGGTGCGCGATGTGCTCCGGGCGCTCGTGCGCGAGGGCCGTCCGCTCGTGCAGGCGATCGAGATCCTCAACGCCGTCATGGTGGAGGCGGCCGACCCCCAGCAGTTCTGCACGCTTGCGGCGGCGATGCTGCGCCGGACGACGCTCGACGGGCGTCCCGCGGTGGCAGTGGACCTGGTGCTGGCCGGCCACGCCAAGCCGGTCGTGGTCCGCGCCGACGGCACGGCCGAGCTGATCGGCCGGTTCGGGACCGCACTGGGCCTGCTCGACGCCGTCGATCTGCCCTGCACCCAGCACCTCCTGGGCGCCGGGGAGACGCTGCTGCTCTACACGGACGGCATCACCGAGTGCCGGCGTGGCACGGAGCAGTTCGACGACGACCGGCTGCTCGAGGCCGCCACCGCCGCGTCCGGCACGAGCGCCGCCCGTGTCGTGGCGACCGTCCGTGAGGCCGTGCAGCGCTTCGCCACCGACCGCCGCAGCGACGACATGGCCCTGCTCGCCGTCCGCGCCGAGCCCCCGGTGCCGTGACCGAGGCACACGCGGGCCGAGGGTCGTAGGTTGGTGGCGCCGTCCGCAGAGCGGGCTCGGCACGAGCGGAGAGGGGAACCGGATGGCGACCGACCGGCCTGACCCCGGCGAGTTCCTCGACATGGCGCAGCGGGTGCTTCGCGAGCTCTTCGGCGGTCCGCGCGGCGGCGACGAGCCGTGGGCGGAGGCGACACGTCGTCCGGAGCGGAGCCGCGGGCCCAGCCTCGAACTGCAGCGCGACGACCTCACGTTCGCGCTGGCGACGCGCGCCGTCGAGGCCCTCGAGGACCTCGCGCTCAACGTCGCGGCGATCCGGCAGCGTCTGGAGCGCCTCGACCCGCCGGCCCCGGGGAGGCAGCCCGCGAGCGAGGAGCGGGACCCGGACGGGACCGACGCCGCGGAGACCTGACCCGGTCCGTCATCCCGACGGGGTGACGCCCACTGCGGGCCCTGTGGGTGCACCATCGGCGACGTGGGTGACCACCACACCGTCCGAGTCGTTCCCCGCCGCACGCGCGTCGCGGTGGCGCTGGGGGGCGGCGGCGCCCGCGGGTACGCCCACATCGGCGTCCTCCAGGTGCTGGAGGAACGCGGCTTCGAGGTCGTCAGCGTCGCCGGCTGCTCCATGGGCGCCCTGGTCGGGGGCCTCTACGCCGCGGACGGCCTCGACGCGTTCTCGGCGTGGGTGCGCGGCCTGACGCACCGCGACGTGCTGCGGCTGTACGACCTGTCCCCCCGGGCTCCCGGAGCCATCCGGGCCGGGAAGGTCTTCGCCAGGGTGAGCGGCATCCTCGGCGACCGGCGCATCGAGGACCTGCGCCTCCCGTTCACCGCGGTCGCGACCGACCTCGAGACCGGCGAGGAGCGGTGGTTCCAGGAGGGGCCGCTCGACGTGGCCCTCCGTGCCTCCGTCGCCCTCCCCGGCTTCATGACGCCGGTGGTCGTCGACGGCCGGCTCCTGGCGGACGGCGGACTGGTCAACCCCCTGCCGATCGCGCCCACCGCCACCGCCCGCGCCGACCTCACCGTGGCGGTCGCCGTGTCGGGTCCGCGGCTGTCGGCGGACCGGACCGGTGCGGCCACCGGCGCCCGCAGCGGGCACCGCAGGGAGGTCCTCCGTGGCCTCGGGACCCGCCTGGCCACGTTGCGCAGCGCCCCGCCGGACCGGATCGCCGACGAGGTGCCGGAGGTGGCGCCGGGAGCGCTGCCCCCGGGACTGCGCACCCTCGACGTCGTGGAGTTGTCCCTCGAGGCCGTCCGGACCGCGGTCATGCGCCACACGCTGGCCGTCCATCCCCCCGACGTGCTCGTCACCGTCCCGAGGTCGTCCTGCCGGACGCTCGACTTCCACAAGGCCGAGGAGCTCATCGAGCTGGGACGGCGCCTCGCGGCCGAGGCACTCGACCGCGAGGCGGAGAGTCCACCCGCCTGCGCCACCGGAGGGTGCTCGTAGCACCGCGGCCCGACCCCACCGCTCCAGGGAGGCTGCCATGAGCCAGAGGCACCGTGCGCTCCGGTCCGCGATCGCCGCTGCGGCGGTCGCCGCGGCCGGCCTGCTCACCCGGTCGATGGTGCGGGGCGTCCGCCGGCCCTGAGCCCACGCACCCCGGCGCGGGCGGTGAGCCCCGGAAGAGCGGCGGCCCGGGTCGGGAGTCGCGGAGCCGACATCAGCCCGTTGCCGGTGGTCGGCAAGCAGAGCCGCGCCCGTTCGCCGGTCACCGCCCTGTGCCGGTCGTCCGCCTGCGAGCAGGGTGGGTGCAGGTCGGGAGGCCGGCGAGCCGGCCGGGGACCCGCGCCGGCGGGCCGCCTGACCCGACCGGCCGATCGACTCGTCGGGCCCCGCACCGCGCGCGTCCGGCTCAGCCGGGACGCGCCTCCCGTCGTCCCAGGAGGACCCCATGACCACCGCCGCCGCCACGACCGCTTCGACGCGGACCACCGACCGGGCGCCGTTCACGGAGCTGCTGCGAGCCCAGCGCGCCGACGTCGTCCGCCAGCACGAGCTCGCCCTGGCCGAGACGGTCACGTCGGTGCCGGACCCGGTCGCGGTGACCCGCGCGGCCGGCCTGGTGCTCACGATCGAGGAGATCGACGCGGCGCTGGCCCGGATCGACGCCGGCACCTACGGCCGGTGCGTGCACTGCGGCGGCGGGATCCCCACCGAGCGGCTGGAGTTCCGGCCGTCCGCGGCCGCCTGCGTGTCCTGCCAGCGGGCGCGCTGAGCGCCGCGCGCGCTCGACGTCCTCCACCTCGCGGGCAGTTCCCGGTCCGACCCTGACCGATCTCGGCGCACGTCCTTCGCCGTCCCTGCCCGCACGACCCGTCCCGGCGGAACGACCGCCGGAGAAGGAGCGGGCATGTCCTCTCCCCAGCACGGTCCGGTGTTCGTCCCCGGCTCCCCACGCGAGGTGGCCGTCGTCGGCGCCGGCATGGTCGGCCTGGCCACCGCCTGGTTCCTCCAGGAGGCCGGCGTCCGGGTCACCGTCTACGACCGCGACTCCGCCGGCGCCGGCGCCTCCTGGGGCAACGCCGGCTGGCTCACCCCGGCGCTGGCCGCGCCGCTGCCCGAACCGGCGGTGCTGCGCCAGGGGCTGCGTGCGGTGCTCGGTCCCCGGTCGCCGGTCTCCCTGCCACCGCGGGCCGACCGCACGCTGCTGCGCTTCCTCGCCGGCTTCGTCGCGCACAGCAGCACCCGGCAGTGGCGGCGGGGCATGGCCGCCTTCGTGCCGCTCAACGGGCGCGCGCTGGAGGCCTTCGACGTCCTCACCGCCGCCGGGGTCCCCGCGGCCACCCACCCGGCACGGCCGTTCCTGGCCTGCTTCCGCCGGGAGCGCGAGGCCGAGCGGCTGTGCGCCGAGCTGGAGCGGATCCGCGACGCCGGCCAGGAGGTCAGCGGTCACCCGGTCATCGGCTGGCGGGCACGGGCGCTCGAGCCGGCGCTCACCGACCGGGTGGGCGCGGCGGTGCAGATCCACGGCCAGCGCTACCTGCACCCACCCGAGTTCGTGCGGTCCCTCGCCCACGCGGTGCGGCAGCGCGGCGGCACGCTCGTCGAGGGCACCGGCGTGGCCGACCTGTGTCACGAGGCCGGCGGGGTGGCCGTCGTCACCGGCACCGGCGATCGGCAGCGGCACGACGCGGTCGTCGTCGCCACCGGCGCCGAGCTCGGCCGGCTGGCGCGGCGCTTCGGTGTCCGGCAGCCGGTGCAGGCCGGGCGCGGGTACAGCTTCAGCGTGCCGGCGGACCGGATGCCCGGCGGCCCGCTGTACTTCCCGAGCCAGCGGGTGGCCTGCACACCGTTGGGCACTCGGCTGCGGGTGGCCGGGATGATGGAGTTCCGCCGCCCCGACGAGCCGCTGGACCCGCGGCGGATCAGCGCCATCGTCGACGCCGTCCGCCCCTTCCTGACCGGGGTGGACCTCGATGACCGGCGCGACGAGTGGGTCGGCTCCCGGCCGTGCACTCCCGACGGGCTGCCGTTGATCGGCCGCACGGCCTCACCGCGGGTGTTCGTCGCCGGCGGCCACGGCATGTGGGGCATCACGCTCGGCCCCGTCACCGGCCAGCTCCTGGCCCAGACCGTGCTGAAGGGCGATGCCCCACCGGAACTCGCCCCGTTCGACCCGCTGCGCTGACCCGCCTCCCCACCCCCGCGGAGCCCCTCCCCGCTGAACGAACGTCCGGCCGGCCGGTGACCTGCCGTCCGTCCCGTGCCGCGGGCCGTTGGTCTCGGCCAGGATGCCGGGCCATGAAGTACGTGATGACCTACCGCGCGGTCGAGGACTTCCTGCCCCTGGCCCGGCAGCACGGCCCGGCGCACCGGGCGCGGCTGGAGGAGTTCCGCGACCGCGGGCTGCTGCTCATGGCGGGGCCCTTCGACGAGCCGATGGACGGCGACGCCATGGGGGTGTTCACCAGCCGCGAGGCCGCCGAGGAGTTCATCGCCGGCGACCCGTTCGTGCAGGGCGGCGTGGTCGCCGAGTGGACGGTGCGGCCGTGGAACGAGGTCCTCGTGTCCTGAGCCTCACCCCGCGGGGTGATCTCCGGGCGTCCAGGGCACCTCCAGCCTCCGCCCAGGGGACCGACCGGCCGTTGACCCCGGTGTCCGGTCCACGACGGAGGTGCACGGTGCGGGTCTCGTTCCTGGTGTACGGCGTGCTCTACGTCGTCGTCGAGATCGTCGGCGCCCAGCTGGAGTCGATCGGCTGGCCGGAGCTCACCCCGCTCGACGTCGCCACCGCGGTCGCCAACGCCTGCCTGACCGTGGCCGTCGGCATCGCCGTCCTCGTGGGGCTCGACCTCGGCGGCCGGCGGTGGCACCGCGCGGTGCTGGCGCGGCGGGCCGAGCGGGCGCAGCCGGCCCAGCAGTACTGGGAGGAGCAGCCGCCGCTCGGCGTCCCCTCCTGGCGGGCCGAACCGCTCGCGCTGCCCGCGCGGCCCTCGCCGGCTCCCGTACCGGACTACTCCGGTGCACCCTCGGGGGGCCGGGCCTTCCCCGAGGAGCCGGGACACCTCCTCTGAGCTGCGGCGATCCGCAGGCCGGGTCAGGCGCCGGCCAGCAGCGCCGCCTTCAGGCCCAGCCCGTGCGCGGCCGTGGCGGCCCGCCCGCCGCGGCGGACTGCCCAGGCCAGCTCCACCGCGTCGGCCAGTCCCGGCCGGGGGCCCTGCCCGGAGATGACCCGGCCCACCTCGTCGCCGGACACGCCCGCCGCGTCGGCGCGCAGCCACAGCCAGCCGCCGTCCTCCAGCCGCTGGGCGAGGTCGGCGTCCAGGTCGCTGTCGGCGAGGTCCTCGACGTCGCACAGGACGAGGGGAGCGGTGGGCAGGGCGGCGATGGCGGCGGTCATGTCAGGAGTCCGTTCCTTCGGGTCGGCCGGGTCCGTCCCGGCACCGAGGACTCTCCGGCCGCTGCCGCAGGTACTCGACGAGGGAACCGCACGGTTGCCGCAAGACCCGCACATCCGCGACGCGCCCGGGCGGATGAGGAGAGTCCCGGCCCCCCGCAGGTGGCCGACGACGTCTAGGGTGGACGCGTCGGGAAGGCCCTGCGCTATGGCAGGACCCCGATGCACCACCTCAGCTAGGAGCGAGCAATGCCCGAAGGAACTGTCAAGTGGTTCAACGCGGAGAAGGGGTTCGGCTTCGCCACCCCTGACGGCGGCGGACCGGATGTGTTCGTCCACTACTCGGCCATCCAGACCAGCGGGTACCGCTCGCTCGACGAAGGCCAGCGGATCTCGTTCGACATCGAGCAGGGCCAGAAGGGCCCGCAGGCTGCGAACGTCAACCCGCTCTGATCTCACGATCAGCCGCTGATCACTGATCGGCACCAGCGCCCCCGTCCGGTTCTCCGGGCGGGGGCGCTGTCGTCGGTGGGCTACCGCGCGCGGGGCACGTAGCCGCCGATCAGCGAGGACATGAGCAGCGCACCGGCGTCGGGGCCGACCGCGGCCGCGGCGTCGGCGAGCGCCCGCCACCGGCCCCGCTCGACGTCGGTCGGCGCGTTCTCCGCCCGCGCGGTCAGCTGCTCGAGCAGCCGCTCCCACTCCCCCTGCGGCGTCGGCCAGAGCCCGGCCAGCCGGCGCGCCTCGGCCGAGATGCCGGTGAACCGCACGATGTCACCGGCGTAGTTGGTCAGCGCCTCGACGTAGCCCGACGACACCAGCGCCCGCGCGGCCGCGACCACCTCGGGCTTGGGCAGCCCGCTGGCCGGCACGACCTGGCCCAGGTACGGGGCGCCGCCGTACCTCGGCTCGTCCACCAGCCGCGCGACCGCCCGCAGCACGGGGAGGTCGCGGGTGAACCAGACGTCGGGCAGCGGCGTGTCCAGCGAGCTCACCGGCCCAGTCTCCGCCCGACACGGCGGCGCCCCGCCACCCGGGGTCACGGGGTGGCGGGGCGCTGTCGGCCCGGGGTTCAGCGGGCTCCGGTCAGCTCCGGCTCGCGGGCGAGGATGACGCCGAGGAGGACGTAGCCGACCAGCAGGTGCGCGGCGCCGGCGAACCCCCCGGCCGCGGGCACGATCGCGTTGAGCGGGACGACGACCGGCGCCCAGCTCTCGGCCACCAGCGGCCAGAACCGCGCGGCCCCCTGCCAGCGGCCGGCGATCGCGATGCGGATCCCGATGCCGGCCATGCCGAGCATCGACAGCGGCCAGAAGGCGTCCAGCAGCAGGAACCAGGTGGCTCCGTCGTACTGCCGCAGGAAGATCCAGGTCAGCGTGGAGACGATCGCCAGGCCGAGGAGCACGTGCTCGGCGTGCAGGAAGAAGCGCGCCAGTCGTCCGGTGCCGGTCGCCCCGGTGCGCAGCTGGAGGGTCACGAGCGCGACCAGGCCGAGCTGGAACAGCAGCGAGGTGAGGTTGTAGACCGTGTCCCCCCAGCCCGGGTCCGGGTTCGGGCCGAAGACGAGCAGCCCGGCCGCCCACGCCGCGGAGCCGGCGGCCACCGCCATCCCCGTGGAGCGGGCGAACCGGGTGGTGGCGGCGGGCCGGGTGCCCGACGGCGTCGAGGAGGCCGCACCCAGGTCGGTGCGGGCGGTGGCGGGGGTGGTGCTGAGGGACATCTCGTCTCCCGGATCGAGGTGGCGGTGCCCTGCGCACCGACTGGGAGAACCGTCTCGGGGCGGCGTCCCGGGCAGCCAGGGCGCGCCGCCCTCGATCCGGTCCCCGTCGCCGTCCCGGGCGACACGGGACACCTGCCTCGTGACGCGCGGGACGCCGGCGGGTGAGGATCGCCCGCGTGCAGGCAGGAGCCCCGGTCGCCGAACCGACCCCCGCGGCGCCGGACGACCCTCCCGCGCCGCCACCTGCGCGCCCCGCGGCGGCGACGGCAGGGCTGCGGACGCTCGCCTGGCTGCTCGTCGGGGTCACCGTCGCGGCCGCGGTCGGGGCCACCGTTCTCGACGTCCTCACGCCGGCCGCCGCCCGGCAGGCCGCGGACACCACACCCGGCTGGATCATCGGCCTCCCCGGCGTCGGGCTCGCCGTCCCCGGGGCCCTGCTGCTGCGCCGGGTCCCGCGCAACGCGGTCTCCTGGGTGGTCGGGGGCACCGGCCTGCTGTGGGCCCTGGACGGGGTGGCGCAGTCCTGGCTGACGTTCGCCCTCCAGTACGACCCGCCGTTGCCCGGGGCCACGGCGTCGTTCTGGTTCGTGAACCGCTTCGGCGCCTGGCTGCTGCTCGGGCTGCCCCTGCTGCTCCTGCTCTACCCCCACGGGCGGCTGCCGGCCGGGCGCTGGCGGTACGCGGCCGTGCTGAGCCTGGCGTCGACTGCGCTGCTGCCGACCCTGCTGATGGTGGTGCCGTCGGCGATCGCCGACGCTCGCGCCGGGGTGGAGACGCCCGCGATCTACCGCTCGCTCGACCTGGACCCGACCAGCCTGCCGCTGCCCGAGCCGGTGGTCCTGCCGCTGCTGCGGCTGGCCTTCCCCGTCGCCGTCCTCGGGGTGGTCGTGCCCGTCGCCGCCGTCGTCGCCCGGTACCGCCGTGCTCCGGGCGAGGACCGCCGCCGGATGCGCTGGCTGCTGTGGGCCGCCGTCGTCGACCTGCTGGTCATGGTCGCCGCCCTGGTCTTCCCCGGCGACGAGGCCTCCTTCGGGCTGTCCATCGCGGTGACCCTGACCGGCGTGGCGGTCGCCGTCGGCATCCTGCGCCCGCAGGCGGTCGACATCGACCGGCTGCTCGGCGGCACCCTCGTCTACGGCGGGCTCGCGGTCGCCGTCGTCCTGCTCGACCTGGCGGTGATCGCCGCCGCCGGCGCCCTGCTCGGGGACCGGCTCGGCGACCGGGACGCCACCCTGCTGGCCCTGCTCGTGGTCACCGGCCTCTACGTGCCGCTGCGCGCCCAGGCCTGGCGGCTGGTCCGCCGGTGGGTGCTCGGCGAGCGGGAGGACCCCTACCGCGTCGTCTCCGGGCTGGCCGCGCGCCTGGAGCGCTCCGACGGCGCCGAGGAGCAGCTCATGGCCGTCGCGGCCGGCATCGCCGAGGCGTTCCGCTCCCCCTACGTGGGCGTCGAGGTCGACCAGCCCGGCGGTCAGCACCTGCTGGCCGAGTCCGGACGGCGCCCGGCCGCGGTGCAGTCGCTGTCGATCGCCTACCGAGGCGAGGAGGTCGGACGGCTGCTGCTCCCGCGGGACGGCGTCCGCGCCCACCTGGTCACCCGCGACGAGGGGCTGCTCGCCGACGTCGTCCGGCAGGCCGCCGCGGCCGCCCGCGCGAGCTCGCTCGCCGCCGAGCTCCAGGCCAGCCGCGAGCAGCTGGTGGCCGCCCGCGAGGAGGAGCGGCGGCGGCTGCGCCGGGATCTGCACGACGGGCTGGGGCCCTCGCTCGGCGCGGTGGTGCTGCGCATCGACACCGCCCGCAACCTCGCCGCGGCCCGCCCGGAGGAGGCCGACCGGCTGCTGCGGCAGGCCCGCGACGACGTCTCGGCCGCGCTGGCCGACGTCCGCCGGCTGGTGCACGACCTGCGCCCGCCGGCCCTGGACGACCTCGGCCTGGCCGGGGCGGTCCGCCAGCAGGCCGAGCGGCTGCTCGCGCCGCGGGCCGAGGTGACCGTCGAGGCCGGCGAGCTCGCCGACCTGCCCGCCGCCGTCGAGGTCGCCGCCTACCGGATCGCCTCGGAGGCGCTGGCCAACGTCGCCAAGCACGCCGCGGCGACCCGGGTGCGGGTGTCGCTGGCCTGCGACGGGGACGGCGCCCTGGTGGTCGAGGTGGCCGACGACGGCGTCGGGATCGCCCCCGGCGCGCCGGCCGGCGTGGGGTTGGTCTCCTTGCGGGAGCGCGCCGCGGAGCTCGGCGGGCGCTGCTCGGTGGAGTGCCCCGCACCCGGCGGCACGGTGGTGCGGGCGGTGCTGCCCGCGGACGGAGGGAGTTCCCGTGTCGGAGCCTGAGGAGCCGCTGCGGATCGCCGTGGTGGACGACCACCCGGTCTACCGGGACGGGCTGGCGGTGCTGCTCGGCTCGGTCCCGGGTCTGGTCGTCGTCGGCACCGCCGCCGACGGCGCCGAGGCGGTGGAGCTGGCCCGCGAGGAACAGCCCGACGTCGTGGTCATGGACGTGCAGATGCCGGTGCTCGACGGGATCGAGGCGACCCGCCGGATCACCGCCGAGTCGCCGTCGGTCGGGGTCGTGGTGCTCACGATGAGCGAGGACGACGGCACGGTGTTCTCCGCCGTCCGGGCCGGTGCGCGCGGCTACCTGCTCAAGGGCGCCGACCAGGAGGAGGTGGTGCGGGCGATCACCACGGTGGCCGGCGGCGGCGCGGTGTTCGGGGCCGCCCTGGCACGCCGGATCGCGGAGTTCTTCACGACCGGGCCGGCCGGGCCGGAGACGGCGTTCCCCCAGCTGACCGCCCGCGAGCGCGAGGTGCTCGACCTGGTCGCGGCGGGCCGGTCCAACGCGCAGATCGCCGCGGCGCTGTACCTGTCGCCGAAGACGGTGCGCAACAACGTGTCCAACGTGCTGACCAAGCTGCAGGTCACCGACCGGGCGCAGGCGATCGTGCGGGCGCGGGAGGCCGGGCTGGGCCGCTGACCTCGCCCGTGATCAACAGCGCGTCCGGCGTCGTACCGTGGAGCGCATGACGACGTCCGCGGAGAACCAGCCGAAGGTCAGCAAGAGCGACGAGGAGTGGCGGGCGCAGCTGTCGCCCGAGGAGTACGCCGTCCTCCGCCAGGCCGGCACCGAGCGGCCCTGGACCGGTGAGTACGTCGACACGAAGACGGCCGGCGTCTACACCTGCCGGGCGTGCGGGGCGGAGCTGTTCCGCTCCGAGACCAAGTTCGACTCGCACTGCGGCTGGCCGTCGTTCTACGAGCCGACGTCGGCCGACAACGTGGTGCTGCGCGAGGACCGCAGCCACGGCATGGTCCGCACCGAGGTGCTGTGCGGCAGCTGCCACAGCCACCTGGGGCACGTCTTCGAGGACGCCCCGCAGACCCCGACCGGCGACCGCTACTGCATCAACAGCGTCTCGATCAGGCTCCTCGAGGCGTGAAGCGGAGGCTGGGGGTGCAGAATTCCTGCACCCCCAGCCTCCGCTGGGGTCACGGCAGGTCGTTGACGAGCTCGGCCACCGGCTTGCGGACGCCGGTGTAGAACGGCACCTCCTCGCGCACGTGCCGCCGCGCCGCCGAGGCCCGCAGCTCGCGCATCAGGTCGACGATGCGGTGCAGCTCGTCGGCCTCGAAGGCCAGCATCCACTCGTAGTCGCCGAGGGCGAACGAGGCCACCGTGTTGGCGCGCACGTCGGCGTACCCGCGGGCCATCTGCCCGTGCTCGGACAGCATCGCGCGCCGTTCCTCGTCGGGCAGCAGGTACCACTCGTAGGAGCGCACGAACGGGTAGACGCACACGTAGCGGCGCGGCTCCTCGTCGGCGAGGAACGCCGGGATGTGGCTGCGGTTGAACTCCGCCGGCCGGTGCAGCGCCATCTGCGACCACACCGGCTCCAGGTGCCGGCCGAGGGCGGTGCGGCGCAGCCGGGTGTAGGCCTCCTGAAGCGCCTCCGGCGTCGCGGCGTGCCACCAGACCATGAGGTCGGCGTCGGCCCGCAGGCCGGCGACGTCGTAGACCCCGCGGACGACGACGTCCTTGCCGGCCAGCTCGTCGAGCAGGGCCTGCACCTCGTCCGCGGCCGCGGAGCGCTGCTCCTCGCCCAGCGGGCGGGCCAGCCGGAACACCGACCACATCGTGTAGCGGATGGTCGCGTTGAGCTCGTTGGCCCGCTTGCCGATGCTGCGCTGGTCGCTCTGCTCGCTCATGGGGCCATTGTCCCGCGCGGCGCCGGCCGGGTCCGGCGGGGTGGTCAGGCGGCGTCGGTGGACGGCTCGGCCGGCTGCGGCTCGTCGCGGACGGTCGCGCTGTGCGCCGCGCGGCAGTCCAGACAGGCGGCCATCCAGACGCGGTGGCGCAGGCAGCGGGTCGTGGTCCGGGTCTCGGGTCGGGTCGGGTGGTGCGGTGTCCTCACCCCGAGCTCAACAACGGCCGCCCCGTGGTGATGCCCGCGGCCAGGGTGGCCCCGGCCACGGATCAGGACAGCGCGTCGAGGGCGTGGTAGGCGTCGCGGATGCAGGCGGGGACGCCCACCCCGCGGAACGCCGCACCCGCGATCGCCAGGCCCGGCACCGCGCTGACCGCCGTCCGCACGGCGTCGACCCGCTCCTGGTGACCGACCAGGTACTGCGGCAGCCCGCCGCCCCAGCGCACCACCCGCGTCGCCACCGGCTCCGGCCGGGACAGCTCCAGCAGGTCGGCGACGTCGGCGACCACGGCGGCGGCGAGGTCGTCGTCGGACCGCTGCAGCTGCGACTCGTCGCGGAACCGGCCGACCGACGAACGCACCAGCAGGTGCTCGCCGGTCAGGTGCGGCCACTTGGCCGACGACACGGTGACGCCCTTGACCAGCCGGCCGGTCACCGGGGGCACCAGCAGCCCGGAGCCGGCCGCGACCTGCTGCGCGGGGAAGGCCATCGCGACGACGGCCATCGACGCGTACGGGATCCCCTGCAGCGGCTCGACCGCGTCCGGCGCCACCCGGGCCAGCAGCCGCGCCGCCTTGGGCGCCGGCGCGGTGACGAGGACGGCGTCGGCCGTCAGCGTCTGCGGGGCGGCGGCCGGGCCGATCGAGAGCTCGAAGCCGGTCGGGGTCCGGGTCAGCGCGTGCGCGGGCGTGCCCAGCCGGACGCCGGCGCCGGACGCCGCCACCAGCGCGTCGGGCAGCCCGCCGATGCCGTCGGACACGGTCACGAACACCGGCGCGTCGGCGTCGAAGCGGCTGCGGGCGCCGGCGTCGCGGGCGGCGGCCGCCGCGCCGAGCACGGACCCGGCCCGCGGCAGGTGCGCCGCCAGCGCGGGCATGGTCGCGGTCAGCGACAGCTCGTCGGCGCGCCCCGCGTAGACGCCGCCGAGCAGCGGCTCGACCAGCCGGTCGACCACCTCGTCGCCGAGCCGCTCCCGCAGGAGGGTGCCGACGGCGACGTCGCCGTCCAGGGTGAGCGGCGGCAGCTGCGCCTCCGCCGCCACCCGGGCCACGCCGTCCGGGGTCAGGATGCCGTCGAGGCCCTCGGCCGAGGCGGGGACGCCGAGCACGGTGCCGGCCGGCAGCCGGTGCCGGCCGTCGGGGAGCACGACCGACGCCTGCGTGGTGGCGGGGCGGACCAGCCGGTCGGCCAGCCCGAGCCGCTCCACCAGCTCCACGGCCTCGGGCACCCGGGCGAGCATCGCCTCGGGTCCGGTGTCGTACCAGTGCCCGGCCAGCTCGACCCGGCCGAGCTTCCCGCCGACCCGGTCCCCGGCCTCGAGGACCACGATCTCGTCGTCCGGACGCCGCCGGCGCCACTCGAACGCCGCGGCCAGGCCGGTGATCCCGGCCCCCACGACGACCAGGCGGCTCATCTGGCCGACAGCTCGTGGACCAGCTCGGCGACGTGGGTGAGGACGCCCGGGTCGGTGTCCGGCAGGACGCCGTGGCCCAGGTTGAACACGTGCCCGCGGGCGGCGCGGCCCTGCTCGACGACCCGGCGCACCTCGCGGTCGACGGTCGCCCGGTCCGCGAGCAGGACGGCGGGGTCGAGGTTGCCCTGCAGCGACCGCTGCGGCCCCACCCGGCGCGCCGCCTCGTCCAGGGGCACCCGCCAGTCGACGCCCACGACGTCGGCGCCGGCGTCCCCGATGAGCGGCAGCAGCTCGCCGGTGCCGACGCCGAAGTGGATGCGCGGCACGTCCCGGTCGCCCAGCCCGTCGAACACCGCCCGCGAGTGCGGCAGCACCCGCTCGGCGTAGTCGGCCGCCGACAGCACCCCGGCCCACGAGTCGAACAGCTGGACCGCCGAGGCGCCGGCGTCGACCTGGGCGCGCAGGAACGTCGCCGCCGAGACCGCCAGCCGGTCCAGCAGCCGGGTCCACGCCTCGGGCTCGGCGTACATGAACGCCTTGGTGCGGGCGTGCTCCTTCGACGGGCCGCCCTCGATCAGGTAGGTGGCGAGGGTGAACGGCGCGCCCGCGAAGCCGATCAGCGGCGTCGGGCCGAGCTCGGCGACCAGCCGGCGCACCGCCGTCTCGAGGAAGGCCAGCCGCTCGGGCTCCAGCGGCGGCAGCGCGTCGACGTCGGCGACGGTGCGCACCGGCTGGGCCACGACCGGCCCGACGCCGGGCTTGATCTCGATGTCCACGCCGGCCACCACCAGGGGCAGCACGATGTCGGAGAAGAGGATCGCGGCGTCCACCCCGTGCCGGCGGACCGGCTGCAGGGTGATCTCGGTGACCAGGTCGGGGTCCTGGCAGGCCTCGAGCATCGCCGTGCCGGCCCGCAGCGCGCGGTACTCCGGCAGCGAGCGGCCGGCCTGGCGCATGAACCACACCGGGGTCCGGCTCACCGGCAGGCCGCGCGCGGCCCGCACGAGGTCGGAGTCGGCGGGGAGGGAGGAGCCGGGGGTGGTCACGACCGTCGATCCTCCCAGAACGGTGCGGCGCGTCGGCCGCGCGGGGCCGGTCGGCGCCCTACCCTGCGAACGTGGAGCCTTCCAGCCTGGCCGGTGCCGGGCCCGGCGCGGGCGACCGGACCGGCGACGTCCCCCCGGAGTTCCGGGCTGCCCTGGAGGCGCTGGCCGGCGTGACCACCCGGCCGGAGATCACGCTGGAGACCATCCCCGCCCCGCAGCGGCTGGCGCCCTACGCCCACGCGGTGGGTGCGCTGGTCACCGAGCCGGACGGCGAGGACGAGGTCGAGGTCGCCACCGGCCGGTTCATCGTGCTGCACGACCCGGCCGGCCACGAGTCGTGGGCCGGCACCACCCGCTGCGTCGGCTACCTCTCGGCGGCCACCGACGAGCACATGGTCGACGACGCGATGTTCTCCGAGGTCGCGTGGAGCTGGCTCACCGACGCCCTCGCCGAGGCCGGCGCCACGCACCACGCCGTCGGCGGCACGGTCACCCGCACCGCCTCCACCCGCTTCGGCGAGCTGGCCGGGCCCGAGCACTCGGTGGACGTCGAGATCCGCGCCTCCTGGACCGCCGAGGACAGCGCCCTGGACCGCCACCTGCTGGCCTGGCTGGAGGTGCTGGGCACCGCGGCCGGGCTACCGCCCCCCGGCGTCCGGCTGCTGGGTCCCTCCGGCCCCTCCGGCGGCGGGACTCTCTAACATCGGTGTCCCGAGGGGGCGTTCGGCGCCCCCGCGCCGGTTGCCCACTCCCCCGGCCCCTGCGGTCCCGTTCCGCGGAGCTGCGCGCTGCCGGTGCTGCACACGCTGACGACACGGGCGAGAAGGTGGACGAGCGCTGAGCACCGAGCCCATCCCGGAGCCGGACGAGGAGCAGACCGCTCCCCCGGCGATCCCGCTGCTCGCCCCGCGCGAGGGCCTGCCCCCGGTCATCGAGACCTCGACCGCGCTGGTCGAGTACGCCGACGCGCTGCGCGGCGGCACCGGCCCCGTCGCCGTGGACGCCGAGCGGGCCTCCGGGTACCGCTACGGCCAGCGGGCCTACCTCGTCCAGCTGCGCCGGGCCGGCGCCGGCACCGGCCTGGTCGACCCGGTCCCCCTCCCCGACCTCTCGGTGATCCAGGAGGCGATCGCGGACGCCGAGTGGGTGCTGCACGCCGCCAACCAGGACCTCCCCTGCCTGGCCGAGATCGGTCTGGTGCCCGCGCGCGTCTTCGACACCGAGCTGGCCGCCCGCCTGGCCGGGCTGCCGCGGGTGGGCCTGGGCGCGGTCGTCGAGTCGCTGCTCGGGTTCTCGCTGCAGAAGGGTCACTCGGCCGCCGACTGGAGCACCCGGCCGCTGCCCGAGGAGTGGCTGGTCTACGCCGCCCTGGACGTCGAGGTGCTGGTCGACCTGCGGGACGCGCTGGCCGAGGTCCTCCAGGAGCAGGGCAAGACCGAGTGGGCGCGCCAGGAGTTCGAGGCGATCCTCGCCGCGGGCCCCCCGGCACCGAAGGCCGATCCGTGGCGGCGCACCTCCGGCGTGCACGGCCTGCGCAACCGGCGGCAGCTGGGCATGCTGCGCTCGCTGTGGCAGGCACGCGACGACCTGGCCCGCCGCCGCGACGTCGCCCCGGGCCGGGTGCTGCCCGACGCCGCGATGGTCTCCGCCGTCCAGGCCGACCCGCGGTCGGAGGCGGCGCTGCTGGAGCTGCCGGTCTTCCGGGGCCGCGCCAACCGCAAGCTGGTGGGCACCTGGTTCGGCGCGCTGGCCCGCGGCCGCGAGCTGCCGGACGCCGAGCTGCCGCTGCACAGCAAGCCCGGCGACGGCCCGCCGCCGGTCAACCGCTGGGCCGACCGGGACCCGGCCGCCGCCGCCCGCCTGCAGGTGGCCCGCGCCGGGCTGGCCGAGCTGTCGGCGAAGCACAGCGTGCCGGTGGAGAACCTGCTCTCCCCCGACCTCGTCCGGCGGCTCATGTGGAGCCCGCCGGAGCAGCGCGACACCGGGTCGGTGGCCGCGGCCCTGCGCGCCGGCGGCGCCCGCGAGTGGCAGATCGAGCTCACCGGCGACCTGCTGACCGACGCGGTCACCCGCGCCTGAGCCGCTCCACCTCTCGTCGCGCGGTCTGCCCACCGGCGGTCTCCGACCCCGTGACGGCCGCCGGCGTGCGGATCTCGCCCTTCTTGGCCACGGCGGTTACCAGCGGGTAACTTGAGGGCGGCCGGTGGTCACCGGCCGGTGTCCCTGCTGCGGAGGTCCCATGTCCCGCTCGCTGCGTGAGGTCGTCTTCGTCGACGGCGTGCGCACCCCCTTCGGCAAGGCCGGCCCGAAGGGCATCTACGCCGAGACGCGCGCCGACGACCTCGTCGTGCGCTGCATCCGCGAGCTGCTGCGGCGCAACCCGTCGCTGCCGGCCGACCGGGTCGACGAGGTCGCCATCGCCGCCACCACCCAGATCGGCGACCAGGGGCTGACCATCGGCCGCACCGCCGCGCTGCTGGCCGGGCTGCCGACGAGCGTCCCCGGCTACGCCATCGACCGCATGTGCGCCGGCGCGATGACCGCCGTCACCACCACCGCGTCCGGCATCGCCTTCGGCGCCTACGACGTCGCCATCGCCGGCGGGGTCGAGCACATGGGCCGCCACCCCATGGGCGAGGGCGCCGACCCGAACCCGCGGTTCTTCAGCGAGAAGATCGTCGACGGCTCCGCGCTGGTGATGGGCTCCACGGCCGAGAACCTGCACGACCGCTTCCCGCACCTGACCAAGGAGCGCGCCGACGCGTTCGCCCTGGCCAGCCAGCAGCGGTACGCCAAGGCCGTGGCCAACGGGCAGATCGGCCCCGAGCTGGTCCCGGTCGCGACCCGCTCGGCCGAGCAGGGCTGGGGTCTGGCCACGGTGGACGAGCCTCCGCGCCCGAGCACCACCCTCGACGGCCTGGCCGCCCTCAAGACGCCGTTCCGCCCGCACGGGCACGTGACCGCCGGCAACGCGGCGGGCCTCAACGACGGCGCCACCGGCTGCCTGCTCGCCGCCGAGGAGGTCGCCCGCGAGCTGGGCCTGACCATCGGCATGCGGCTGGTCGGCTACGGCTTCGCCGGCGTCGAGCCCGAGGTGATGGGCGTGGGTCCGGTGCCCTCCACCGAGAAGGCGCTGGCCCGCACCGGCCTGTCGATCGAGGACATCGGCCTGTTCGAGCTCAACGAGGCCTTCGCCGTCCAGGTGCTCGCGTTCCTGGACCACTTCGGCATCGCCGACGACGACGAGCGGGTCAACCCGTGGGGCGGCGCCATCGCCGTCGGCCACCCGCTGGCCTCCTCGGGCGTGCGGCTGATGACCCAGCTGTCGCGCCAGTTCGCCGAGCGGCCCGACGTCCGCTACGGCCTCACCGCGATGTGCATCGGTCTCGGCATGGGCGGCACCGTGATCTGGGAGAACCCGAACTGGGAAGGGGCCGCGGCATGAGCGCCGTGTTCGAGGACGAGGTCGTCACCGCCGCGCGGGTCCGGTACCTGGCCGTGCCGGGCGTCGCCGGCGAGGTCGCGCTGATCACCCTGGACAACGGGCACGACCACACCCGCCCGTCCACCTTCGGTCCGGCGGGGCTCGCCTCGCTGGACGCCGCCCTCGACGAGATCGCCGCCCACTCCCCTCCCCCGGCCGCGATCGCCGTCACCGGCAAGCCGTTCGTCTTCGCCGTCGGCGCAGACCTCTCCGGCGTCCCGTCGATCGCCTCGGCCGACGACGCCCGCGAGATCGCCGAGACCGGCCACCGGGTGTTCCGCCGGCTCAAGGAGTCGGCGGTACCGACGTTCGCCTTCGTCAACGGCGCGGCCATGGGCGGCGGCCTGGAGCTGGCGCTGCACTGCCACCACCGGACGATCGCCACGACCGCCGTCGTCGCCTTCCCCGAGGTCTTCCTCGGCCTGGTGCCCGGCTGGGGCGGCACGCAGTTGCTGCCGAACCTGATCGGCATCGACCCGGCGGTCACGGTGATCGTCGAGAACGCCCTGGCGCAGAACAGGACGACGCCCGGCCCGGCCGCCGCCCGCCTGGGCATCGCCGACGCGGTGTTCGAGCCGGCCGACTTCCTGGAGCGCTCACTGGAGTGGGCGGCCGGCGTGCTGGGCGGCGACGTCCCCGTGTCCCGTCCCGCGGTCGACCGGGCAGCGTGGGACGACGCGATCGCCCGGGCCCGCGCTATCGTCGCCGGCCGCACCCGCAACGCCTCCCCGGGCGCGCTGCGGGCCGTGGAGCTGCTCGACCTGGCCCGGGCCGGCGTCGAGGGCGACGCCTTTCCGGCCGGGACCGCCGCCGAGGACGACGCCCTGACCGACCTGCTCATGAGCGACGAGCTGCGGGCCGGCCTCTACTCCTTCGACCTGGTCAACCGGCGGGCCAAGCGCCCGGCCGGCGCCCCGGACCGGAAGCTGGCCCGCACGATCACCAAGGTCGGCGTCGTCGGCGCCGGGCTCATGGCCTCCCAGCTGGCGCTGCTGTTCGTGCGGCGGCTGCAGGTGCCCGTCGTGCTGACCGACGTCGACCAGGCTCGGGTCGACAAGGGTGTCGGCTGGGTCCACGCGCAGCTGGAGGAGCTGGCCTCCCGCGGCCGCCTGTCGCCGGACGCGCTCAACCGGCTCCGCGGGCTGGTCACCGGCTCGCTGTCCAAGGACGTCTTCGCCGACGCCGACCTCGTCGTCGAGGCGGTGTTCGAGGAGCTGTCGGTCAAGCAGCAGGTCTTCGCCGAGGTGGAGGCCGTCGTCTCGCCGGAGTGCGTGCTGGCCACCAACACGTCGGCGCTGTCGGTGACCGAGATGGCCTCGAAGCTCGAGCACCCCGAACGCGTCGTCGGTCTGCACTTCTTCAACCCGGTGGCGGTGCTGCCGCTGCTGGAGGTGGTGCGCGCCGAGCGGACCGACGACGCCACGCTGGCGACCGCGTTCGCCGTCGGCAAGGCGCTGGGCAAGTCGTGCGTGCTGGTCGCCGACGCCCCGGCGTTCGTCGTCAACCGGCTGCTGACCCGCTTCCTCGGCGAGGTCACCGCCGCCGTGGACGCCGGCACCCCGGTCGCCGTCGCGGAGCGGGCGCTGGACCCGCTGGGCCTGCCCATGACGCCGTTCGAGCTGCTCTCGCTGGTCGGCCCGCCGGTGGCGCTGCACGTGGCCGAGCGGATGCACGAGGCGTACCCCGACCGCTTCGCCGTCGGCGAGGGGCTGCGGCGCATGGTCGAGCTGGGCAAGGCGTCGGTGTTCTCGGCCCCCGGCGTGGTCGACCCCGACCTCGCCAGCATCGACTCCGGGGACTCGCCGCTGACCGCCGAGCAGCTGCGGGCCAACGCGGAGCGGGCGCTGGCGCGGGAGATCGGGCTGATGCTCGACGAGGGTGTCGTGCAGGCGGTGCAGGACATCGACCTGTGCATGCTGCTCGGCGCCGGGTGGCCGTTCTGGCTGGGCGGCATCTCCGCGTACCTGGACCGCACCGGCGTCTCCGAGGCGGTCACCGGCAGGCGCTTCCTGCCCCGTGGGGTGGCCTCCCTCCCCGCCTGACGGGCGGCACCGCGGTGGTCCTCCCCGGACCACCGCGGTGCACCCGGCTCAGCAGGGCGGCATGGTCGCGTCGTCGCTGCCCGTGGCGAGCGCGATGTCGGCGACGGACCCGCCGTGGCTCGTGTCGTTCCACAGGTCGCTGCCGAAGGTCCCCGTCGGGTCCGGGACCGGCTCGGCACGCACCGTGCACCGGATGTGGACCACGGCGCCCTGCGGCAGCAGGCCGATCACGACGTCACAGCGGGACGCTGCGTCCAGTGTGCCGCGCCTGCCCTGCACGGGGAGCCCGCGGGGGCAGGCTCAGCGGAACTTGGCGGTGAGGCTGTCCATCGTCCGCCGCACCGAGGCGACCTTGATGTGCGACAGCCCGCCGGTCGCGCCGGCCGCCAGCATCGCCTCGTGCGCGGCGCGCAGCGTGGCCCACACCTCGTCGGCCTCGCCCTCCAGCGTCGTCCCGAGGGCGCCGACCTCGTACCGCAGCCCCGAGGCCTGGATGACCGCGATCGCCGCCTCCACGTGGGCGTGGGGGTCCTCCGCCGTGCCCGGGGGCGAGGGCGCCACCTGTATCTCGGCGATCACGCTCACGGCCGCTCCTCGACGACCTCCGACACGCGCCCCTCCGCGCGCTCGGCGACCACCGCGGCCCACTCGACGATCCGGCGGGCGACGTCCTGCTCGGTCAGGCCGACGTCGGCGAGCACCTGGCCGCGGCTGCCGTGCTCCAGGAACTGCTGCGGCAGGCCGAGGGCGCGCACCGGCACGTCGTAGCCGCGGTCCTGCAGCGCCTGGGTCAGCGTGGTGCCGACCCCGCCGGCGCGGCCGCCGTCCTCGACGGTCACGACCAGCCGGTGCGCGGCGGCCAGCTCGACCAGCTCCGGCGCGACCGGCAGCACCCAGCGCGGGTCGACGACGGTGACCTCGATGCCGTGGTCGGCCGCCCGCTCGGCCGCGGCCAGGCACATCGGCACCATCGACCCGACGGCGACCAGCAGCACCTCCTCCCGCGCCCCGCTGCGCAGGACGTCGACCGGCCCGCGTCGCTCCAGCGCCGGCAGCTCGACCGGAGGCGCCCCCTTCGGGAACCGGACGACGGTGGGCCCGTCGGTCACGGCGACCGCCTCGCGCAGCGCCTCCCGCAGGGTCGGCTCGTCCCGCGGCGCGGCCAGCCGCAGGCCGGGGACGACGGAGAGGATCGACATGTCCCACATGCCGTTGTGGGAGGCGCCGTCGGTGCCGGTGACCCCGGCCCGGTCCAGGACGACGGTGACCGGCTGGCGGTGCAGCGCGACGTCCATGAGCAGCTGGTCGAAGGCGCGGTTGAGGAACGTCGAGTAGACGGCGACCACCGGGTGCAGGCCGCCCATCGCCAGGCCCGCGGCCGAGGTCAGCGCGTGCTGCTCGGCGATGCCGACGTCGAAGGTCCGGTCGGGGAAACGCTCGGCGAACGCGGCCAGCCCGGTCGGGTGCAGCATCGCCGCGGTGATCGCCACGACGTCGGAGCGCTCGGCGCCGATGCGCACCAGCTCGTCGGAGAACGCCGCCGTCCAGTCGCGGGCCGCCGCGGCGCTGGCCCCGCTGTCGGGGTCGAACACACCGGTGGCGTGCCAGGCGTCGATCTGGTCGGTCTCGGCCGGCGGGTAGCCGAAGCCCTTGGTGGTGACCGCGTGCACGATCACGGGGCCGCCGAAGGAACGGGCGCGGCGCAGCGCGGACTCCATCACCTCGACGTCGTGACCGTCGACGGGGCCGACGTACTTCAGGCCGAGGTCCTCGAACATGCCCTGCGGCGAGAGGACGTCCTTGAGGCCCTTCTTGATCGCGTGCAGCGCGTCGTAGAGGGCCGAGCCGAGGACGGGCGCGCGGTGCAGCGCCTGGCGGACCTGCAGCAGCGCCTGCTCGTAGCCGGGCCGCAGCCGCAGGGTGGCCAGCGCGTCCGCGACGCCGCCGATGGTCGGCGAGTACGAGCGGCCGTTGTCGTTGACCACGATGACCACCGGCCGGTCGTGGGCGGCGGCGATGTTGTTCAGCGCCTCCCAGGCCATGCCCCCGGTCAGCGCGCCGTCCCCGATGACGGCGACGACCGGCCGCCTCTGCCCCCGGACGGCGAAGGCCTTGGCCAGCCCGTCGGCGTAGGACAGCGAGGTGGAGGCGTGGCTGTTCTCGACCCAGTCGTGCTCGCTCTCGGCACGGCTCGGGTACCCGGAGAGGCCGCCGCGCTGGCGCAGCCGCTCGAAGCCCTCCACCCGGCCGGTGAGCATCTTGTGCACGTAGCTCTGGTGCCCGGTGTCGAAGACGATCGGCTCGTGCGGGGAGTCGAAGACCCGGTGCAGGGCGATGGTCAGCTCGACCGCACCCAGGTTGGGGCCCAGGTGACCGCCGGTGCGGGCCACGCTGGTGACGAGGGCGTCGCGGATCTCGGCGGCGAGCGCGGGGAGCTGATCGGCGGGCAGCGCCTTCAGGTCGGCGGGGCTGCGGAGCGATCGCAGGAGCGACACGAGTAGGAGGTGTCCTCTCTGACGGCGGCAGGTGCACGGCTCGGCAACGGCCGCCGACCAACTGTAGCCGCGTTCCCTGCGCTCTTCCGGTCGAGAGCGGGGGCTGGAGCGAGGCTTCCAACACCCTGGGTCCGCTCGCGCGGGGCGCTCCGCTCCTCGCTCGTCCCTCGCTGCGATGCTCATGCCCCTGTCCGCTCACAACACCCTTGGTGCGCTCCCGCGGGGCGCTCCGCTCCTCGCTCGTCCCTCGCTGCGATGCTCACGCCCCTGTCCGCTCACAACCGGGGCACCCAGCGCTCCCCGCGGAGCGCCCCGGCCACCACCTCCACGCCGCGCGCGGCCGCTGCCAGGCGGGTGCCCTCGCGCTCGTAGGCGGTGATCGCCGCGGTCATCGCGTCGGCGGGCAGCTCGTCGGCCAGCTCGACCCGCACCGTGCGCCACCCCGCCCGCGCGGCCTCCAGGCCGGCGCGCACGTGGTCGGAGGCGAAGCGGGCGAGCAGCACCGGGTAGCGGCGCAGCACCTCGTGGGCGCGGTAGTCGGGCGGCACGAGGTCGAACAGCCAGGCGACCGCGCTCTGCTCCCAGTCGGGTGCACCGGGCGGGCGCACGGCGTCCGGCCAGCCCGGCGGCAGCGTCGCGTCCACCGCACCATTCTGCCCCGTGGATCGAACACCCGTTCGATCGGCGCGCGCGGGACCGCGCCCGGACTCAGGCCGACGTCGGGCGCTTGAGCCAGAACTGCTCGAACCCCCAGGTGCCGGCACCACTGGAGTGGTAGCTGACCAGCTCCCACCCCTCACTGCCGAGCCGGTTCAGCACGGAGCTCGTGTCCCCGCTCTGCCGCTCCAGCGAGCCACCGGGGAGCTTCACGCTCACCCCTGCCCGCTGGGACTCCGCGTCGTTGGCCGTGATGACCGAGGCGTACTCCCAGGTGGTCACGGGGAGCAACGGTAACCGACCGTCTCCGGCCCGCCCCGCGGACCGGTGCCGGGAGTGATCTGGCACCGGACCCTTCCGTCACCCACCCGATCCAGCTAACGTGACGGACAGCGCTGGACCAACTCCATTCCGTGTTGGGGTTCAGCGGCCGGGTCGGCCCGACCCACACCCCGCCGTCGCCCGACCCACCCAGGGAGCTGTCCCCGCATGCCCGCCAACCGCCGGACGCCGTCCGACCTCGCCCGCCCCCGACGCTCGCGCGCCGCCACGGTCATCGGGGGCCTGGCGATCGCGGGGATCGTCGCCGGCAGCGGCGCCCTCGTGCTCGACGACCGGACGGACGCCGCGGCGCAGGAGGTCAGCGCCGTCGAGACCGCGACCCCCGCCACCGTGGACAGCGGCATCGGCCAGGCCTCGCGGACGTCGACCTCCGCCGCCGCCACGACGTCCACCTCCGCACCGGCGACCACCCCCGCGGCGCCGTCGGAGACCCCCGCGCCCACGACGGACGCCCCGGCTCCCACCGCGGCCCCGACCACCGCGGCGTCCCGCGGGGCGTCGTCCGCGGCGTCCCGCGTGGCGTCGTCCGCGGCGTCCCGCGTGGCGTCGTCCGCGGCGCCGGCCCCGGTGGCGAGCGCAGCGGCCCCCGCACCCGCCACGAGCCGGTCCACCCCGGCGCCCGCGCCGAAGCCCGCCGCGGCCCCGGCTCCCGCCCCCGCGGCGGCCGGTGCCGGCGAGCGCGAGATCCAGGCCTACATGACCGGCTACTCGTACTTCGACAACACCCCGGCCGGCAGCCCGAGCATCTCCCACCCGATCGTCCACCGGCAGGCCGGCGGCACCGGCACCTACGAGGACCCGATCACCGTCGCGGTGGGGCACTCGAAGGCCGGCGGCCAGGACACCCTCGACTGGCCCGCGGGCACCCGCTTCTACGTGCCGGCGCTGAGCCGCTACCTCATCGTCGAGGACACCTGCGGCGACGGTGCCGCCCCGCAGAACGGCGCCTGCCACACGGGCTACCCGTCGTCGGCGTCGACCTGGCTGGACGTCTGGGTGGACGGCCGGGACGGCGGCTCGTCGTCCGCCGACTCCTGCATGGGCCGCCTCACCGGCGTGCGCACGGTGATCGTCGACGCCGGCCCGGGCCGCCCCGTGACGGCCGGCCCCATCGCCTCCGGGAGCGGCTGTGCGCTCTGAGCGGACCGCTCAGGCGACCGCGGACCCCGGCCGGGATGCGCTGTCGTACGACAACGCGTGCTGGGGGCTCGACGGGCCGTGCCCGCACCGGGCGTCGCACTCCCACCACAGGCGCTGGCGCCCCGCCTCGTGACGGTCGGCGACCGCCAGCCCCCGGCCGACCAGCACGGCGAACAGCGAGGCCGGCAGCGGCCACGCCAACAGCACCCATCCCCACGACGACATGCACCCACGATGGCCGGATCGCGCCCGGGTCGCGATCCCCAACCCGGGACGCCGCGGATCCCCGAACCGGGTGCACACCAACGGGGGGCCTCGCCCGCCTACGCGGGAGCCGAGGCGGGGACCAGCAGGGCGACGCACTCCACGTGTGCGGTCATCGGGAAGGCGTCGAACCCGCGGACGGCCTCCAGCCGGTACCCCGCCGTCCCGAGGACGGCGACGTCACGGGCGAGGGACGCCGGGTCGCAGGCGACGTAGACCACCGCCCGCGGGCCGGCACCGGCCAGCACCCGGCTGACCGCGGCGCCGGCGCCGGCGCGGGGCGGGTCCAGCACGACGACGTCCGGTGGCGTCTCCAGCTCGGTGAGCAGTTCCTCCAGGCCCTCGGCGTCGATCTCTCCCTGCCAGACCTCGGTCTGCGGCAGGTGTGCGAGGTTGGCCTCGGCGGCGGCGCACGCCGCCGGGTCTGCCTCGACGCACACCACCCGGCCGCCCGAGCCGACGGCCGGAGCCAGCGCCCCGCCGAAGAGCCCGGCCCCGGCATAGAGGTCGAGCACCGTCTCCCCCGGCACGACGGCGGCGAACGCCTCGACGGCGGCCACGAGGGCGTCGGCGGCCGCGGGGTGCACCTGCCAGAAGCCGGTCCCCTCGACCTCCCAGTCCCGCCCGGCGGCGGTGCGCGCGGCGCGGCCGGCCGGCTCGGCGTGGACCTCCTCCCCCGGGCGCAGCACGCGGGTCGTCTGCGGGCGGCCCTGCCGGTCCAGCCGGGTGGTGGTCACCGTTCCGGTGCCGTCGACGGCGACGTCCACCGCCCCGGCGCCGGGCCAGCGGCGGTCGAGGACCGCGCGGGCGGCGGGCTCGACGGTGATCGGGCAGTCGGCGAGCGGCACCACGTCGTGCGACCGGTGCCGGCGCAGCCCCGGCGTCCCTGAACGGTCGACGGCGAAGCGAGCCCGCGAGCGCCAGCGCAGTGGACCGCCGGGGAGCTCCTCCACGACCACGTCGACGTCCAGGCCGGCCAGCCGGGCCAGTTGCTCGCGGACGACCGCGGCCTTGAGCCGGTGCTGCTCGGCCGGCGTCACGTGCTGCCAGTCGCAGCCGCCGCACCGGCCGGGGCCGCTGTACGGGCACGGCCGCTCCACCCGCTCGGGCGAGGCCTCGAGCACCTCGACCGCGTCGGCGCGGCAGAAGCCGGGGTGGCGGTCCTCGGTCACCCGGACGACGACCCGCTCCCCGGGCAGCGTGTGCCGGACGAACACGACGCGCCCCTCGTGCCGGGCCACGCAGTGCCCGCCGTGCGCCACCGGGCCGACGACGACCTCGAACTCCCGGCCGGTCCAGCCGCCGCCGCGGTCGGCGCGCTCGGGCCGGTCGGCGCGGCCGGGCCGCTGGCCACGCCGGCCGGGACCCCGCCGGCGCTCAGCCACAGCAGTCGCCTGCGGGTCTCGTCATCGCCAGTCGCTCAGCCACAGCAGTCGCCTGCGGGTCTCGTCATCGCCAGTCGCTCAGCCATATGGGGTCGCCTCCGGCTCCTCGGTGGCCAGCCCGCGGCGCAGGTCACCGGGCGCGGGACCACCGCGCCCGTTGTCGTCGTCCCGGCCGACCGAGCTCTCCAGCTGCCACGGCACGGTCGTGATCATGACGCCCGGCATGAACTGCAGCCGGGCGCGCAGCCGCAGCGCGCTCTGGTTGTGCAGCACGTTCTCCCACCAGTGCCCCACCACGTACTGCGGCACGAAGACCACCACGAGCTCGCGCGGGCTGTCCCGGCGGATGCCCTTGACGAAGTCGAGGACCGGCCGGGTGATCTCGCGGTACGGCGACTCCAGCACGGTGAGCGGCACCGGGACGTCGTAGCGCTCCCACTGCGCCTGCAGCGCCCGCGTCTCGGCGTCGTCGACGTTGACGGTGAGGGCGGTCAGCACGTCCGGGCGGGTGGCCCGGGCGAAGGCCAGCGCCCGCAGCGTCGGCTTGTGCACCTTGGAGACCAGCACGATGGCGTGCACCTTGCTGGGCAGCGTCCGGGAGTCGGTGTCGGGCACCAGCTGCTCCGCGACGTGCGAGTAGTGCCGGTCGATCGCCTTCATCAGCAGGAACAGCACCGGCATCACCAGCAGGACCAGCCACGCGCCGCGGGTGAACTTGGTGACGACGATGATCACCAGGACGACGCTGGTCAGGGAGCCGCCGACGGCGTTGATCGCCTGCGAGCGGCGGATCCGGCGCCGGGCGTCGGCCTCCTCCGTCGAGCGCAGCTCGCGGTTCCAGTGCCGGACCATCCCCCACTGGCCGATCGAGAAGCTGGTGAAGACGCCGACGATGTACATCTGGATGAGCCGGTTGACGTCGGCGCCGAAGGCGACGATCAGCAGCGCCGCGAAGCCCGCGAGCAGCAGGATGCCGTTGCTGTAGACCAGCTTGTCGCCGCGGGTGTGCAACTGGCGGGGCAGGAACCGGTCCTGCGCCAGTACCGAGCCCAGCAGCGGGAAGCCGTTGAAGGCGGTGTTGGCGGCCAGGATGAGGACCAGCGCGGTGGCCGCCTGGATGTAGAAGAACCCGACCGAGGTGTCCCCGCCGAAGGTCGCCGCGGCGAGCTGCGCGATGACCGTGCGCTGCGGCTCGGTCTCGCAGTTCGCGAAGCCCTCGAGGTCGCAGGGGTGCTCGACGTACTTCACGTCGGCTGCGAGGGCCAGGGCGGTCACCCCCGCGAACATGGTCGCGGCGATGCCCCCCATCAGCGCCAGCGTCGTGGCGGCGTTCCTGCTCTTCGGCGGCTTGAACGCGGGCACGCCGTTGGCGATCGCCTCGACGCCGGTCAGGGCGGTGCACCCGGAGGCGAAGGCGCGCAGCGCGAAGAACAGCAGCGCCAGCCCGCCGAGCTGTCCGTAGCCCGGCTCGGGCGTCACCGTGAACCCGGCGGTCTCTGCGACCACCGGCGAGTCGGTGAACAGGTCCCGGACGAGGCCGGTGGCGACCATCACCAGGATCCCGGTGATGAACAGGTAGGTGGGGACGGCGAAGGTGCGGCCGGACTCCCGCAGGCCGCGGAGGTTGGCCGCGGCCAGCAGCGTCACCAGGCCCACGGCGATGAGCACGCGGTGCTCGTTGAGGGCCGGGAACGCCGAGATGATGTTGTCGGTGCCCGCCGCGACCGACACCGCGACGGTGAGCACGTAGTCCACGAGCAGTGCACTGGCCACGGTGAGCCCGGCGAACTGGCCGTGGTTCTTGAACGCCACCTCGTAGTCGCCGCCGCCGGAGGGGTAGGCCCGCACCACCTGCCGGTAGGAGAGCACGACCGTGGCCAGCAGCAGCACGACACCGATCGCCAGCCACGGCGCGAGGAACAGGAACGCGGTGCCGGCCAGCGTCAGGACGATGAGGATCTCCTGGGTGGCGTAGGCCACGGAGGAGAGCGGGTCGCTGGCGAAGATGGGTAGCGCGAGGCGCTTGGGCAGCAGGGACTCGCCGGCGCGGTCGCTGCGCACCGGACGACCCAGGACCAGCCGTTTCGGGAGTTGTCCGAGGTCGGACAGGGATGGCACGGCGGCGATGGTACGGACGCCCGGATCCCCCGCGCCCCCGCCGGGAGGGTGAGTTGTAGCGCTCCCCCGCCGTGCCCGGGTGTAGCTTCGCGCCCGGGCAGCGCCGGCGGTCGGCGCCGGCGCCCTGGACCGTCGAGCGGAGAGTTCACCAGTGCACGTGGTCGTGATGGGCTGCGGCCGCGTCGGGTCGGCCATCGCCCGCCGGCTCGAGGAGATCGGCCACAGCGTGGCGGTCATCGACCAGGACCCGGAGGCGTTCCGCCGGCTCGGGCCGGACTTCGCCGGCCGGCAGGTGACCGGCCTGGGCTTCGACCGCCAGACCCTCCTGGACGCCGGCATCGACTCCGCCGGCGCCTTCGCCGCGGTGAGCAGCGGCGACAACTCCAACATCATCAGCGCCCGGGTGGCCCGCGAGACCTTCGGTGTCCAGCACGTCGTCGCGCGCATCTACGACTCCAAGCGCGCCGAGGTCTACGAGCGGATGGGCATCCCGAGCGTGGCCACCGTCCCCTGGACGGTGAACCGGCTGCTGCGGGAGCTGCTGTCGGTCAAGGTCAGCGAGCTGTGGCGGGAGCCCACCGGTCAGGTGCTGCTCATCCGGGTCACCGTGACCGAGGGCTGGGTCGGCCGGAAGCTCTCCGAGCTCGAGGCCCGGTCCGGTGCGCGCGCCGCCTGGCTGGTCCGCTTCGGCGAGGCCCAGCTGCCCACGACGGCGACGGTCCTGCAGGACGGCGACCAGCTCATCGTGGCCGCGACCGACGCGATCATCCCGCGGGTGCACGAGGTCGTGGACCGCGGTCCCCAGGGAGGGGAGTCCTGATGCGGGTCGCCATCGTCGGTGCCGGCGCCGTCGGCCGGTCCATCGCCGGCGAGCTGCTCAACAACGGCCACGCCGTCATGCTCATCGAGAAGGACGGCCGCAAGGTCCGCACCCGGTCGGTGCCGGGCGCCGAGTGGGTGCAGGCCGACGCCTGCGAGGTGTCCTCGCTCGAGGAGGCCCAGCTGGCCACCTGCGACGTCGTGGTGGCCGCCACCGGCGACGACAAGGCCAACCTCGTCGTGTCGCTGCTGGCCAAGACCGAGTTCGCGGTCAACCGGGTGGTCGCCCGCGTCAAGGACCCCCGCAACGAGTGGCTCTACACCGAGGCCTGGGGCGTCGACGTCGCCGTCTCCACCCCGCGGGTGCTGGCGGCGCTGGTCGAGGAGGCGGTGACCGTCGGCGACGTCGTCCGGCTGATGAGCTTCCGCAAGGGCGCGGCCAACCTGGTGGAGATCACCCTCGCCGAGGACACCCCGTGGGTGGGCAAGGCGCTGCGCGAGGTGCCGCTGCCGCGCGAGACCGTGCTCACCGCGATCCTGCGCGGCGAACGGGTGATCACCCCGAGCCCCGACGAGCCGCTGGAGGCCGGCGACGAGCTGCTGTTCGTCACCCACGCCGACGTCGAGGAGCAGCTGCAGGAGGTGCTCTCCCCCGCCCGCGCCGGCTGACGCTCAGGCGGCCGGCCGCTCCGAATCGGCCTCCCCCGGGCCCTCCGGCACCGCGCGGTGCCGGTGCAGCCTGGCCACGACCCACAGGGTCACGACGACCTCCACGGCGGTGACCGGCAGGCCGAGCACCAGGGACGCGGTGCCGAGCAGCTCCACCTCGTCGGCCCGGTAGAGCACGTACTGGACGACGGCCCGCGCCAGGAACGTCGCCCCCCACAGCAGCGTCAGCCAGGAGTAGGCGCGCACCATGCGCGGGTCCTCCCGCCAGTGCCGCTCCGGCTCGGGGTCGGCCGGCCGGGCACCGGTCCCGGGGTCCGGCGGCGGCCGGTGGTGCAGGGTGGCGCTGACCCGGCCGATCCGCTGCCGCAGCCCCGGCAGGGAGTGCGAGGCCATCGCCCCGAGGTGGCTCGGCGCGAGGAACTCCGCGAGGACGCCGACCAGCGGCCAGCGCACGGCGATCGAGCCGACCAGCACCACACCGAGGGCCACGTTGCGGATCAGCCCCGGCACGAAGAAGTCGCGCGCCTGACCGGAGACCGCGGCGATGCCCACGGCGATGGCGACCCCGAACAGGCCGCTCACGGCCTGCTGGATGCTCTCGCGGCGCACCAGCCGCAGCGCGAAGACCAGGACGGCGGCGCCGACCGCCGCCCAGATCCCGGCCCGCAGCTCGCCGACGGAGTTCCCGACGATGAAGGCGATCGTGGGCAGCGAGGCGTCGACCATGCCGCGCCAGCCACCGAGCTGCTCCAGCACCAGGTGCCGGTCGAACGCGACGGCGCCGGGCTCGGCCGGTGCACCCGCCGCAGGGTGACCGCCGGGCTCGCCCGGCCCGGGACGCCCCTCCCCCTCGGGCGCAGCCGTCACCCGGCGCTCAGCTCGTACCGGGGGTTGTAGATGACCTGCCGGCCGTCGAACGAGGCGAACCGGCCGTGGGCGCTGAGCGTGCGCCCGGGCTCGATGCCCGGGATCCGCCGCCGGCCGAGCCAGACGAGCGTCACCGACCCGGAGCCGTCGAAGAGCTCGGCCTCGAGGGTCGGCACGGTCTCGCGCGGGGTGTAGACGACGGACTTGAGCCGGCCGGTCACGGTGACCACCTCGCCCTTGCGGCAGGCGCTGACCGCCTCGCAGCCGGCGCTCACCGCACCCTCGCGCAGCCGTTCGGCGTCGATGGTCTGGTCGTCGGCGGTCAGGCGCTGCAGGGTGCGCGCCAGCCAACCGCCCGAACGGGTCTCCGTCACGGTCCCAGCGTAGATCCGTCGCGCGCGGGCGCGGCGCGCTCCCGCAGCCAGGTGCGGACCAGTGCCCACGGCGCGCCGTCGGGGTCGATCAGCCCCATGTGGTCGCCGTCCACCCAGCGGACCTCCACCGGCACGCCGGCTGCCGCTGCGGCCGCCGCGTAGCGGGTGCTCTGCCCCGGCGGGACGTCCTCGTCGTCCGTGCCGTGCACGCAGAGGAGGTCCACGCCGGCCGGCACCAGCCGCACCGGGTCGGCGACGGCGTACCGGTCGGGGGCCTCGTCCGGCTCCGCGCCCAGCAGGCCCTGCACCGCGCCGTCACCCATCCGCTGTGCGGCGGCCACCTGCAGGTCGAGGACGCCGGCCTGCAGCACCGCGGCGCGCACCGGCACCCGCGGCCGCGCGCCCGGGGCGCCGTCGGGCAGCCGCTCCCGCCCGGCCACCCACGCGGCGAGGTGCCCGCCGGCGGAGTGGCCGACGACCGTGACGTCGTCCAGGTCCAGCCGGCCGGCGCCCGCGCCGTCGGCGAGGTCGGCCAGCGCGTCGACGGCGGCGGCGACGTCCTCGAGGGTGACCGGCCACCCGCCACCGGCGCCCACCCGGCGGTACTCCACCGCGACCGCGGCGAAGCCGGCCGCGGCGAGGTCGGCGGCCAGTGGCCGGGCCAGCTCGATGCCGTAGGGAGCGCGCCAGAACCCGCCGTGCAGCACGACGACGACCGGCGCGCGCCCCGAGCCGGCCGGGAGCGTCAGCTCGAGGAACTGGTCGGGGTGCGGGCCGTAGGCGACCTGCGCGGTGCTCACGCGCCGGGGGCCGGCGGCGTCGGGGCGCCGCCCTGCCGCCGGGCCGCCTGCTGGGCGGCCACCTGCGCCGCGGCCTGCGGGGGCAGCGTCAGCGGCAGCTGCTCGCGGACCGGCATCGGCTCGTTGCCCCGGACGACGACGATCCGCCGGAACGCCTCCTCCAGCTGCGCGGCCGCCTCGGGGGTCTCCGCGGCGGGGCCGCTGAGCAGCCCGCGCAGGAACCAGCGCGGGCCGTCGACGCCGAGGAACCGGGCCGCCCGGCGCACCGGCTTCGGCGCCGGCTGCCCCTGCGGTGCGGGCTGGGCCACCAGGATCGTGCCGGCCAGCTCGGGGCCGAACGGTCCGTCCACCTCCCGGAGGGACCCGCCCTGGCCCGACGCGCTGCGGGCCAGGTCTGCCCGGACGTCGTCCCAGATGCCGCCGGCGCGCGGCGCGGCGAACGCCGACACCTGCAGCATGGACTCGCCCGCACGCAGGGTCGCGCCGATCACCTTCTGCTGGGCGTTGACGTCGACCCGCAGCTCCATGCCGGGCACCGCGGGCAGTCGCAGCGACCCCAGGTCGATGCGGGCCACGCCGTCCTGCGGCGCGTCGGCCTCGTCCCACGGCCCCGAGGTCGCCTCGACCTCCCGGGGGCGGTGCTGCGGCTCGGGGGGCACCCCGCGCTCCCGCAGGCTGCGGTCGATCCGGTTCCGTCGCCGTCCGAACGGCATGTCAGCTGAGTCCCTTCGACGATGCGCTCCCGTGGCCCCCGGTGGAGCCGTGGCCGCCGGCCCCGCGGGCGCTGTCGGGCAGCTGCTCCACCGGGACGAACCGGGCCCGCGCCACCGGCTGCACGACCAGCTGCGCGACGCGGTCGCCGCGGCGGAGGGTGAGCGGGGTGGTGGGGTCCAGGTTGACCAGGTTGACCTTGATCTCGCCGCGGTAGCCCGCGTCGATCGTCCCCGGCGCGTTGACCACGCTCAGGCCCAGCCGGTGGGCCAGGCCCGACCGGGGGTGCACGAAGCCGGCGTAGCCCTCGGGGATCGCCACGGCCACCCCGGTGCCGACCAGGGCCCGCTGGAACGGGGCCAGCTCGAGGTCCTCGGCGATGGCGAGGTCCGCGCCGGCGTCCCCGGGCAGGGCGTAGCTCGGGACGGTGTCCTCCGGGGAGGTCAGCCGCACCGGCACCTCGACCTCGAGGACGACGGGGTGGGGCACGGCGGGGTCGGGCACGTCGGCGACCCTAACCGCGCGGGAGCCGGACCGGCGTCAGGTGCGGGGACGCAGCAGGTCGGCGAGCACCCGGCGGGCCAGGTCCTCCGTGCCCCTGCGGTTGCCCCGGCCGCCGAGCGCCGCCCCGACGAGGAACGGCGCCGCCGCAGGGACGCTGCGCGCCAGGCGGCGGGTCATGCGGTGGCGCAGCGCCCGCAGGCCCGCGCCGCCGAGAAGCACGCCCAGCCCGGGCACGACCGAGTCGTCGACGGCCCGCTGCTCCGACCAGCTGGACAGGTAGGCCAGCGCGCGGGCCCGGGCGTCGCCGGGCGCCGGGCGGCCGTACAGCTCGTGCAGCTCACCGATGAGCACCACCTCCACCGCGGCGGTGAGCACCGTCTCGGCGCCCAGCCCCAGCGGCACGGCCACCAGGGACGGCGGCGCCACCCAGGAGGCCGCGGAGAGACCCCCGGTCGCTGCACCGACGCCCCCGGTCAGCCGGGCTGCCCGGGCGACCAGGGCGTCGGCGATCTCGTCGTCGCTCGCCCCCGGGTACGCCTGGCGCAGTCGCCCGGCGTCCCGGATGGGCAACCTCGGCACGGCGGCGGTGAGCAGGTCGCCGAGGATCGCGCCGGGTGCCTTCGCCGGCCCCGGCTCCGCGGTGGTCGCACCGCCGGACGGCGCGGCACGGCCGCCCAGGTTGCCGGCGGCGGCCGCGACCGCGGAGACGACGTCGCGCAGGGTCGAGGACGCCGACCGCCGTCCGTCGCCGGCCGCTGCGGCGTCCCCGTCCCGGGCCGTCGCCCCGCCGAGCAGCCCGGAGACCGCGTCGGCCAGGACCCGCCCGGCGCGGCCCAGGGGGCTCTCCTCCGCCGGCGTCGCGGCGGAGCCGCTCGCCGTGACGGGCCGCGGCGGCGGGACGTCGCGCACCGCGCCGGTGCGCTGCTGGTCCTGGGTCATGCGTCTCCTACCGTCGAGTGCCCTGACTGCCCCTCCCCGGCCCCCTGCAGGGTCCGTCGCGAGCCTGCGAGGGACGGGGGTCCTTCCTCAGGCGGCGCAGTCGCGGCAGAACAGCTGGTCGCCACGGGTGGCGGCCAGCCGGCTGCGGTGCTGCACGAGGAAGCAGCGGGAGCAGGTGAACTCGTCCTCCTGCTTGGGAAGGACGCGGACGGTGAGCTCCTCGTTGGACAGGTCCGCGCCGGGGAGCTCGAGGTTCTCGTTGAAGTCCGTCTCGTCGACGTCGACCGACGAGGACTGCGCCTCGGCTCGCCGCGCCTTGAGCTCCTCGAGCGAGTCCTCGCCGAGCTCGTCGGCCTCGTTGCGGCGCGGGGCGTCGTAGTCGGTGGCCATGGGGTGTGCCCCTCCTCCGGGGTTCTCGCGGGCGTCGGCGCCCGCATCGTCTGACAGCGGTGCCGGGGGCGCCGCCGTCCTGGCCGGTCGCCGGGGCGACCGGGGGTCTGCAGACCGGCGCCCGCTGCTCGGGCACCGGCCGGGTGCTGCGGACCGCGCCGCCGTCCGATGGACGACGGTGGTCCGTCGGCGGACCCCCCAACGTCGCGCGGTCTCCGTTTGTGCCCGGCTCACGACGGGTCGAACACATCGGCGCCGGATCGGCCGGGAGGGCCGCGGAGCGCCAGAGGTTACCCTGCGCCCGTGTCGACTCCCGTGGGTGCTGACCCGGCCGTCGTCGGGCCCTACCTGGCCTCCGTCCTCGGCGACGACCGCTGGCGATCGGTGCGCCTCGACCTCGTCGCCGCCGGTATGTCCAACCTCACCTACGTGGTGAGCCCGGACGGCGGCGCTCCCGGGGAGTCGGTGATCCTCCGGCGGCCGCCGACGGGGGCCGTGCTCGCCACCGCCCACGACATGGCGCGCGAGCACCGCGTCATCACCGCGCTCGGCCCCACCCCCGTACCCGTGCCGCGGACGCTGCACCTGTGCACCGACACCGCGGTCCTCGGTGCGCCCTTCTACGTCATGGAGCGCGTGGACGGCCTGCACGTCGTCGACGAGATCCCGCCCGGCTACGCCGACGAGCCCGGTCAACGGCGGCAGATCGGCGAGGGCCTGGTCGACGTCCTGGCCGACCTGCACTCGGTGGACCCGCAGGCAGTGGGCCTCGGCGACTTCGGCCGACCCGAGGGGTTCATGGCCCGGCAGGTGCGCCGCTGGACGCAGCAGTGGGAGGCCACCCGCGACCAGGACCGCCCCGGACTGGACGCCCTCGCCGCCCGGTTGGCGCAGACGGTGCCGGCGACGCAGCGGGACGGCGTCGTCCACGGCGACTTCCGGCTGGACAACTGCCTGCTCGACCCCGACCGGCCCGGCGGCATCCGCGCGGTGCTGGACTGGGAGATGTCGACCCTGGGCGACCCGCTGGCCGACCTCGGCATGCTGCACGTCTACTGGCCGCAGGCCGGCGAGGAGAGCGTCGCCGGTCAGAGCAGCGTGACCGCGCTGCCGGGCTTCCCCAGCCGCGCGGAGGTCGCCGAGCGCTACGCGTCGCGCACCGGCCTGGACCTCACCGACCTCAACTGGTACGTCGGGTTCGCCTACTTCAAGTTCGCCGCGATCGTCGCCGGCATCGTCGCCCGGTCCCGCGCGGGGGCGATGGCCGGCAAGGACACCTCCGGCTACGCCGAGCGCATCGACCCGTGCGTGGAGCGGGGACGCGCCGCACTGGACGACGGTGCGATCTAGGGCCCCGGACCGGCCCTAGACTCCCGCCGACCCGCCAGCCCTCCGAGGGGGAGAAGAGCCCGTGAGCGCGCCGCCGACCGACCGTCCCGCGGTGCGTCCCCGCAGCGGCCGGCGACCGATCCCGCCGTTGATCTTCCTGCTCGTGCTGGCGCTGGCCGCGCTGGCGGTGTGGTGGAACGTCCTCCAGGACCAGGAGGACCGTGACGCGGCCCAGGCGGCGGCGTGCACCACCGCGTCGGCCGCTCCCCCGTCGCTGGACCCGACCACGGTGTCGGTCCGGGTGTTCAACGCGACCGACACCGCCGGGCTGGCGCAGTCGGTGGCCGCGGACCTCCAGGGGCGCGGCTTCGTCGTCGAGGAGGTCGCCAACGACCCCACCGACCGCGAGGTGACCGGCGTCGGGGAGGTCCGGCACGGCCCGCGGGGCACCGACGCCGCGGCCTACCTCGGGCTGTTCCTCCGGGACGCCGGCGACTACCTCGACACCCGTGCCACGGCGCAGGTCGACCTGGTGATCGGCCCGGAGTTCGTCTTCCCCGACAGCCTCGCCACCCCCGAGCAGGTGGCGGCCGCGCTCCGCACCGCCTCCAGCGCCGCGGCCGCCTGCTGAGGTGAGCCCGCCGCGTCAAGCGGCGTGCAGCCGGTCCAGCAGGGCGACGAACTCCTCGGCCACGGACGACGCCACGGCGATGCCCAGGGGGTCGCCGAACGGGCGGCCCGGCAGGCCGGTGACCACGACCCCGGCCTCGGCGGCGACGAGCGCGCCGGCGGCGAAGTCCCACCGGTTGAGGTGCAGCTCGTAGTAGGCGTCGACGCGCCCGGCCGCCACGGTGCACAGGTCGAGCGCGGCCGACCCGAGCCGGCGGATGTCGCGGACGTGCGGCAACAGCGCAGCCACCACCGCGCCCTGCGCCCGGCGCTGCTCGGCGCGGTAGCCGAACCCCGTGGCGACCAGCGCCTGCTCCAGGGACGCCGGCCGGCTGCCGCCCAGCGCGACCGGGTCGGCGCCCGGCACCGTGAGGTGCGCGCCGCCGCCCTCGGTCGCCGAGTAGAGCTCGCCGGTGGCGACGTTGAGCACCGCCCCGGCCCGCACCCGCCCGTCCACCTCGGCGGCGATCGACACCGCGTACGCCGGCAACCCGTAGACGAAGTTCGTCGTGCCGTCGATCGGGTCGACGATCCAGCGGACCCCGCTGCTGCCGGTGCGCACGGCGCCCTCCTCGCCGAGCAGCCCGTCGTCCGGCCGCGCGGCGAGCAGCCGCGTCACGACCAGCTCCTCGCAGGCCTTGTCCACGGCGGTGACCATGTCGACGGGGCTGGACTTCACGTCCACGTGCTCGGCGGCCGAGGCGCGACCGCGGGCGACCAGGCCGGCGGCCTCCCGGGCCGTGGCGACGGCGAGGTCGAGCAGGGCTGCGGGCTCGGGCGAGGCGGTCACGATCCCGATCCTGCCCGAGCGGACCTGACGCGCGCGGCACGCGGTCACTACCCTGACCGCGTGCTGGGCTTCGGGGTGGACATCGGTGGTAGCGGGATCAAGGGGTGCCTGGTCGACCTGGACAAGGGCGAGCTCCAGGGCGAGCGGCTGCGCATCGAGACACCCCAGCCCTCGCATCCGGAGCCGGTCTACGACGTGGTCGCGCAGATCGTGGACCACTTCGGCTGGGAGGGGCGGATCGGGGTGACCTTCCCCGGCGTCATGAAGCACGGCATCGTGCACACCGCCGCCAACGTCGACAAGAGCTGGCTGGGCACGCATCTGGCCGAGGGCCTGGCCGGCCGGATCCCCGGCACCGTGCAGACGCTCAACGACGCCGACGCCGCCGGGTTCGCCGAGATGCGCTACGGCGCCGGCCGCGACAAGAAGGGCGTGGTGCTGATGCTCACGTTCGGCACCGGCATCGGCAGCGCCCTGTTCACCGACGGCGTCCTCGTGCCCAACACGGAGTTCGGCCACATCCAGGTCGACGGCGAGGACGGCGAGAAGCGTGCCTCCGCGTCCGCTCGCGACCGGGAGGACCTCAGCTACCCGCAGTGGGCCAAGCGGGTCGACCGCTACCTCGACGTCCTGGAGGCGAGCGTCTGGCCGGACCTCATCATCGTCGGCGGCGGGGTGAGCAAGAAGGCGCACAAGTGGGTGCCGCTGCTGTCCACGCGCACCCCCGTCGTCCCCGCCCAGCTGCTCAACGACGCCGGCATCGTCGGCGCCGCGCTCGCCGCCGAGGAGCGCATCGGGCAGTGAGCCCGGCTCCAGGTCCGCGCACGCGGCCGGGGCACCACGGAGCGTGGGGACACTCCCACCCCGGCGTCGCACCCGTGCGAGCGATCCCCGCAGCTCCGCAACGGTGGTTTCGTCGAGGAGCGTCGTTACAATGGACGAGCCCCGCGCCGTCGCTCCCCAGCCGAGAGGCATCCCCCACCCGCGCACCGGTCAAACCCGGGCCCGGTCTGCTGGGACCCCTCCCGCTCCGGACGCCGGCCGAGGCCGCTGCCCGGGGACCAGACGGCCCCCCGGGGAACGCACCCAGCACGGGAAGGAACCCTGAGTGCCCGCCGACCAGCCAGCACCGGAAGCCGCAGCGAGCACCCCGGGTCGCTCCAGGGCGGTTGCCGCCGCCCCTCGGACCACCCGGACCAGCGCACCGGTATCCGCGGGTACCGCCTCGGCCAGCCCGGCCAAGGCCCCCGCTCGCAAGAAGGCAGCGGCGAAGACCACCGCCGCCAAGGGCAAGCCCAGCATCACGCCGTCGCCGGGCACCGGTGAGGGCGCCGTGCTGACCGCCGTGGCCACCGACGACTCCGCCGTCGCGGTCGTCGACGGGGGCGAGGGCCTCAAGCT
>NZ_JBJGYT010000024.1:0-63926 GCF_054050135.1 Geodermatophilus sp. SYSU D00705
CGGCGTTGGCCTCCGACGCCTTCGGGCGGACCGTCTCCGGCGGGCTGGGCACGGCCGACGTGGGCGGCGCGTGGACGGCGACGGCCGGCGCCACCCGGCTGTCGGTGACCCCGGGCGCGGCGGTGCTGAACCTGCCGTCGGCGGGCAACAACACCGGCGCCCACCTGGGCGGGGTCTCCACGACCGGCGCGGACGTGCGGACGTCGTTCGCGCTGAGCTCGATGCCGACCGGTGCGGGCACGTACGTGTACGTCTCGGGCCGGCGGCTGTCGGCGGGCAACGAGTACCGGGTGCTGGTCAAGGTGGGCGCGGACGGCCGGGTGTCGCTGACGCTGTCCCGGCTGGCCGGCAACGCGGAGGCCTGGCCCGGCGGCGAGGTCGTCGTCCCGGGGCTGACCTACACGCCCGGCACGACGCTGAACGTGCGGGTCCAGGTCTCCGGGACCGGCACCACCACGGTGAACGCCTCGGTCTGGGCCGACGGGCAGGCCGAGCCGGCCACGCCGCAGCTGGTCCGCACCGACACCACCGCGGCGCTCCAGGCCGCCGGCTCGGTGGGCATCTCCGCCTACCGGCCGGCCAGCGCCACCGCGGCCACCGCGGTCCGGGTCACCTCGTTCGCGGTGACCGCGGTGCGCTGACCCCACCGCACCCCGATCGCCGGGGGCCGCTGTCACGCGGCCCCCGGCGATCGGCGTCTGCGCGTCCGGAGACGGTCACCCACCGCGAGATGAGCTTCCCCCCGTGGGAGGATCCTCACCGTCCGTCACCGGATCGTGTGATCCCAGCGGGGGTCGACCCGTGCCATCGTCACCGTCGGTACACGTCGATCACGAGGGTGGTCGGCGCTCGTGTACGACGCACGTGGGGGAATCAACGATGAGTGCATCGTCCACCGGCGCGCTGCAGACGCCGGGGGCGGTGGGCCTGACGGCCTACCGTCCGAGCAGCGCCACCCGCCCGAGCAGCGCCGCCGACGCCACCGCCGTGCGGGTTCCCGCCTCCAGCGTCCGGCCGGTCCCGTGAGCCGCCGGTCCGCCCCAGGGCGCGGTAGCCGGTCGCTGCTGCTCCGCCGCGGGCTCCCGGTGGTCGTGCTGCTGGCCGTGGCCGCCGGGCTGGTGGTCTGGCTGACCGGTCCGGGCGACGACCAGCGGTCAGGGACCGCTGCGGCGCCGACCACCTCCGCCCCCGCGGACCCGACGGCCGAGCCCGGCGCCGAGGCCGAGCCCACGCCCACGGAGTCGCCGGCGCCGGTGACCGTGGCGGCCGCACCGTCCGTGGTCGCCCGGGAGGGCGTGCCGGAGGCGGAGCGCACGGTGGCGGCCGCGCCCGCGGAGTTCACCACCTCCGCCGAGTGGGCCGACGGGGTGTCGGTGCGGGTCGCCGAGGCCCGCCAGCAGGTCTCCGCGGGCTCCGGCCCCGGCGCCCTCGCCGGGCAGCCGCAGACGGTGTTCACCCTCGAGCTCACCAACGGCTCCGGGGCACCGTTGGACGTCAACGCGGTGGTCGTGCAGGCCGTCTACGCGGCAGGGGCGTCGCAGGCCGCCCCGCTGTACGACCGCGACACGGTGGACTTCACCGGCGTGCTGGAGCCGGGGGCCGGCGCCACCGCGATCTACTCCTTCGCCATCCCGGCCGACCAGCTCGGCGACGTCGCCCTCTCCGTCGACGTCGACGGGCACCGCTTCCCGGCCGTCTTCAGCGGGGCCGTCCCGACCCGCTGACCGGGCGATGGCCCGAGCCGCCGTCGTGCATCCCCCGGTGCGTGGCGGCGGCTCGTCGTCGTCCCCGGGCGGAATCCCCCGACAGGGTGAGGTGCGCTGCCGGGTGCCGGCCCGTCGCCGTGCCATCGTGACGAGCGTGGGAGCGCAGAGCCGGTGAGCGCGGCCGTCGTCGTCGCCGCAGCTGCGGTGGGGGCCGTCGTGGGCGTCCTCGTCAACCGCGCTGCCGGCCGGTTCCCGTGGCCGGCGGGAGCCCGGCTGAGCGACGTCCTCGCCCCGGGCGCGGCCGCGGTCCCACGACCGCTGCTCGAGATCGTCACCGCAGTGCTGTTCGCGCTCGTCGGCCGGGCGTTCGGGCTCTCGTGGGAGGTGCCGGCCTTCCTCCTGCTGGCCGGCGCCGGGGTCCTGCTCGCCGTCGTCGACCTGCGCCACCGGCTGCTCCCGAACCGGGTGGTGCTGCCCTCGCTGGCGGGAGGTGCGGCGCTGCTGGTGCTCCCGGCCGCGCTGGACGGCGCCTGGCCGGCGCTGCTGCGGGCGGTGCTGGGCGCCGCGGCGCTCTTCGCGGCCTTCCTCGTCCTCGCACTGGTCTCGCCCAGCGGACTCGGGATGGGCGACGTCAAGCTCGCCGCCGTGCTCGGCCTGTACCTCGGCTGGCTGGGCTGGCCGGCGGTCGCCCTGGGCGCGGCGGCCGGGTTCGTCGTCCAGGCCGTGGTCGCCCTCGGCCTGCTCGTCACCCGCCGGATCGGGCTGCGCGGCGAACTCCCCTTCGGCCCGGCCATGCTGGCCGGTGCCGCGGTGGCGATCGGCTGGAGCGCGCTGGTCCCCTGAGGGCGGGGCGCGCGCCCGACGGCCCGTCCCGGCGGACGCCGGTCACACCGCGTGAGACCGGTGCTCGGTCGCACACCCCGGAGAGGGGCCCGTGTCATCCGACCGGGTGGTGGTCCCTCAAGTCGGCGCGCGGCCGTACCGACAGCACTCCCACTGCCGCGAGGCCGGGTCGACCGACCCGGACCGGCCGGCGCCCGTCCCCCAGGGAGTACCCGTGATGCACCCCTACGCCGCCATCGTCACCCTCGTCGCCTTCGCCAAGGAGCGCCTGGAGCGTGAGGAGAAGGGCGCCACCGCCGTCGAGTACGGCCTGCTGGTCGGCCTGATCGCCGTCGCGATCATCGCGACCGTCGTGCTGCTCGGGGGTGAGCTCGACAAGCTGTTCACCACGGTCAAGAACGAGCTGACCAAGGCCAACACCGCCGGCTGACCCGGCCCCACCGCAGCTGCCACGGCGCGGCGGCCCCCGTCCCCCCGGGTGGCCGCCGCGCCGCTGCACACCGGACACGACGAGGGAGGAGGTGGGGACCGGTGCCCGACCGGTTGCTGGACCAGCGCGGCGCGGCCGCGGTGGAGTTCGCGTTCATCGTGCCCCTGCTGGTCGTCCTGGTCCTGGGCATCGCCGAGTTCGGCCACGCCTTCCAGGTGCAGGGCACCCTCGCCGCCGCCGCCCGCGAGGGCGCTCGCGTCATGGCGTTGCAGAACGACCCGGCCGCGGCGCGCACCGCCGTCCGCGAGGCCACCCCGACCCTCGACCCGGCGATCGCCGACGCGCAGATCGTCGTCACCCCGGCCGCCTGCCCGGCCACCGGGGCCGGCACGACGAACGTGCGCGTGACCATCGACTACCCGATGCCCTTCCTGACCCGCTTCTTCGGGGCGAGCCTCGACCTGACCGGGACGGGGGTCATGCGGTGCAACGGCTGAGGAAGGGCCCCCGGCGCCGGCTCACCGACGAGCGCGGCGCGTCGGCGGTGCTGCTCGCGCTGCTGCTCGTCCCGCTGCTCGGCTTCACCGCCATCGCGGTCGACATCGGCGCGCTGTACGCCGCCAAGGCGCGGCTGCAGACCGCGGCCGACGCCGCCGCGCTCGCCGTCGCCCAGGACTGTGCCCGAGGTGCCTGCGGCGACATGCAGGCCACCGCGCAGGGCATGGTCGACGCCAACACCGGGAGCGCCGAGGCCGCCCCTCCGGTCCTCGCGAGCAACCCGAACCGCGTCACCGTCTCCGGGCAGACCCCCCAGGAGCACTGGTTCGCACCGGTGATCGGGCACGACGCGACCACCGTCTCGGCCACCGCGACGGTGGCCTGGGGCGGCCCCAGCGGCGGCACCGCCGTGCTGCCGCTGACCTTCTCCTGGTGCGAGTTCGAGCAGCAGACCGGCGGTGGCCTGCCGTCGACCACCACCGAGCACACCGTCTACCTGACCAAGTCCTCGGAGACGGAGGACTGCACCGGACCCTCGGAGAACATCGTCCCCGGGGGCTTCGGCTACCTGGTCAGCGACCCGGGTGACTGCCGCGCCTCCAGCGCGGTCGGGGAGCGGTCGTACTCGTCGACGGGCAACACCCCGCCCAGCACGTGCACCGCAGCCCACTTCGCCTCGTGGGTGGGGCGGACCGTGCTGCTGCCGATCTTCGACCGGTACGGCGACACCGGCAGCAACGCCTGGTACCGGGTCTACGGCTACGCCGCCTTCCGGCTGACCGGCTACCACCTGGGCGGCCAGTTCAGCTCCAGCCCCCGGCCGTGCGGCGGCAGCGAGCGCTGCGTGACCGGCTACTTCACCCGCTTCGTCGACCTGGGCGACGCCTTCGACTACGACTCCGGTGCACCCCAGCTGGGTGCCTGGGTCCTCCGACTCATCCGATAGGGGCTCTCGTGAGACGCCGACTGCTCGCCGCTCTCGCGGCGCTCGTCCTCGCCGTCGCCGGCACCGTGGTCCTCCTGGCCTACGTGCGCGGCGCCGACGCCCGTGCACTGGCCGGGGTCCGCACCGTGACGGTGCTGGTGGTCGACCAGGTGGTCCCCCAGGGGACGCCGGGCGAGGACCTCTCGGACCTGGTGCGCACCGAGCAGCTGCCGGCCAAGGCGGCCGTCGACGGGGTGGTGACCGACCTCGCCGCGCTCGCCGGGCGGGTCGCCACCGTCGACCTGCAGCCGGGGGAGCAGCTGCTGGACAGCCGCTTCGCCGTCCCGGAGGACCTCGCCGCGCCCGGGACCGTCCCGGTCCCGGAGGGGGCCTCGGAGGTCAGCGTGCTGCTGGAGCCGCAGCGCGCGGTCGGCGGCCGGATCGCGGCGGGCGACGAGATCGGCGTCTACGTCTCCATGACGCTGGAGAACGACGCCGGCAAGACCATCGGCGCCACCCACGCGACCCTCCACGGCGTGCTCGTCACGCAGGTCCAGGGGGCCCCGGCGCCCGCGGACGGGGACGGGACCGAGACCGCCTCCTCCGGCGCCGCCGCGCCGACGAACAGCCTGCTGGTCACCCTCGCGGTGCCGGCGCGGGACGCGGAGCTGGTCGTCTTCGGCATGGAGCACGGCACCGTGTGGCTGTCGCACGAGCCCGAGGGAGCCGACGACAGCGGCACCAGGATCGTCACCCAGGGCAACGTCTACGGCGACGCGCTCGCCGGCCTGGGCAGTGTCTACGGGGGGTCGAAGTGAGTCGCGTTGTCCTGGCCGCTGCCGACGACGACCTGTCGGGGCGCGTGCACGCCGCCGCCGACGGCGACGTGCACGTCCTCCCGCCCGGCCGCCTCCCGGGCGACCCGGCGCGCCTGTTCGAGCAGCTGAGCGACGGCGAGCTGCCCGACGTGCTGCTCATCGGCCCGCTGGCGCCCCCGCAGGAGGTGCTGACCCTGGCCGGGCGGCTCGACGTCCAGTGCCCGGGGATCAGCGTCGTCCTCCTGGCCGACCCCTCCCCGGAGATGTGGCAGGCGGCCATGCGGGCCGGCATCCGGGATCTGCTGCCGCCCGGCGCCGGTGTCGAGGAGATCCGCGCCGCGGTGGAGCGGGCCGGCGCCGCCTCGGCCGGCCGCCGGCGGGTGCTGCGTCCGGTCGAGGAGACCGCGCGCTACACCGGCCGGGTCATCACCATCGCCTCGCCCAAGGGCGGGGTGGGCAAGACCACGGTGGCCACCAACCTGGCGATCGGGCTGACCGCCGCCGCGCCGCAGTCGACGGTCCTGGTCGACCTGGACGTGCAGTTCGGCGACGTCGCCTCCGCGCTGAGCCTCGTGCCGGAGTACACGCTGCCCGACACCGCCCACGGCCCGGCCAGCGAGGACACGATGGTCCTCAAGACCTTCCTGACCCAGCACCCCAGCGGCCTGTACGCGGTGTGCGGCGCGGAGTCGCCGGCGGCCGGCGACACCGTCACCGCCGCCGACGTCACCCGGCTGCTCGCCTCCCTCGCCCGGGAGTTCCGTTACGTCGTGGTCGACACCGCGCCGGGCCTGTCGGAGCAGACCCTGGCCGCGCTGGACCGCGCCACCGACGTCGTGATGCTCAGCAGCATGGACGTCCCCGGTGTGCGGGGGCTGCGCAAGGAGCTCGACGTCCTCCGCGAGCTGTGCATGATCCCGGCGGGCCGGCACGTGGTCATGAACCTCGCCGACCCCAAGGGCGGCCTGTCCGTCCGCGACGTGGAGACCGCGATCGGCACCGGGGTGGACGTCGTCATCCCGCGCTCGGCCGCGGTGCCGGCGTCGACCAACCAGGGCGTGCCCATCCTGGCCGGCGGGCGCAAGGACCCCGCGGTCAAGGAGCTGCGCCGGCTCGTCGCCCGCTTCGCCGCCACCCCGCTGATGAAGCCCGGCCGCTACCGGGCCAAGCACCGGGCGGCGTCGTGAACCTCGCCTCGCGACTGGCCGCGGCCCAGGGCCGGCACACCGCGCCGGAGACCGTGGCGGCGGTGCACCCGCCGGCGCCCGTCCCCGCGCCCCGCCCGGGGCCCGCGGCCGCGCCTCCGGCCGACGCCCTCAGCAGGCTGAAGGACCGCGTGGCCAAGGCGCTGTTCGAGCGCATGGGCAACCGGATGAACGACCCGACGCTGTCCGAGGACCAGCTGCGCACCATCGTGCTCGGGGAGCTCGACGAGGTGGTCGAGGAGGAGCGGGTCCCGCTCAGCGCGGAGGAGCGCCAGCGCCTCACCGCCGAGCTGGCCGACGACGTCCTGGGCCTGGGCCCGCTGCAGCGGCTGCTCGACGACCCCACGGTCACCGAGATCATGTGCAACGGGCCGGAGATGGTCTACGTCGAGCAGGGCGGCAAGCTGGTGCGCACCGGCTCCCGGTTCACCTCCGAGGAGCACCTGCGCCGGGTCATCGACCGGATCGTCTCCCGGGTGGGACGGCGCATCGACGAGTCCTCCCCGCTGGTCGACGCCCGCCTCGCCGACGGCTCCCGGGTGAACGCGATCATCCCGCCGCTGGCCTTCAGCGGGTCGACGCTGACCATCCGCAAGTTCGCCAAGGACCCCTTCGGCGTCGACGACCTGATCGGCTTCGGCACCCTCTCCCCGGAGATGGCGGAGCTGCTGCAGGCCTGTGTCGAGGCCCGGCTGAACATCATCGTCTCGGGGGGCACCGGCACCGGGAAGACGACGCTGCTCAACGTCCTGTCCTCCTTCATCCCCGACGGGGAGCGGATCGTCACCATCGAGGACGCCGTCGAGCTGCAGCTCCAGCAGGACCACGTGGTCCGCCTGGAGTCACGGCCCCCCAACATCGAGGGCCGGGGCGCGATCACGATCCGCGACCTGGTGCGCAACTCCCTGCGGATGCGGCCGGACCGCATCGTCGTGGGGGAGTGCCGTGGCGGGGAGAGCCTGGACATGCTGCAGGCGATGAACACCGGTCACGACGGCTCCCTGTCCACGGTGCACGCCAACTCCCCGAGGGACGCCGTCGCCCGCCTGGAGACGCTGGTGCTCATGGCCGGGATGGACCTCCCGCTGCGCGCCATCCGCGAGCAGATCGCCTCCGCCGTCGACGTCGTCGTCCAGCTGACCCGGCTGCGCGACGGCACGCGAAGGGTGACCCACGTGACCGAGGTCCAGGGCATGGAGGGGGAGACGGTCACGCTGCAGGACGCGTTCGTCTTCGACTACTCCGCCGGCGTCGACGCCTCCGGCCGGTTCCTCGGCAAGCCGGTGCCCACCGGGGTGCGGCCGCGGTTCACCGACCGGTTCGACGAGCTCGGCATCACGGTCTCGCCCCGCGTCTTCGGCAGCGTCGCGCCGCGGCGGGGGTGGGCCTGATGTCCCCGGCGCTGCTGCTGCTCGGCCTCGCGGCGCTGACCGGGGCACTGCTGCTCGTCGCGCTCGTCGTCCTCCCGACCGGGCCGCGGCGGGTGCCGCTGAGCCGGCTGGACCCCCAGGTCGCGCCGCCGTCCTCCGCGCTGGCCGGCGCCTCGGCCGCCGCCGGGGCGGCCGTCGAGCGTGCGCTGGTCAAGCGCGGCCGGGGAGCCGCCGGGACCGCGGCGCTCGAGCGGGCCGGCATGACCATCGCGCTGCCCGACCTCGTCCTGACCGTCGGTCTGGCCACCGTCGTCCTCGGCGCGCTCGGCTTCCTCGCCGGGGGCGTGCTCGCGGGCCTGGTGCTGGCGGCCCTGCCCCCGGTGGGCGCCCGGCTGCTCCTGGCGGTGCGCACGGCCCGGCGGCGCGCGGCCTTCGCCGACCAGCTCGACGACTCGCTGCAGCTCATGGCCAGCAGCCTGCGGGCCGGGCACAGCCTGCTGCGGGCGGTGGACTCGGTGGCCACCGAGGCCGCGGCGCCCACGTCGGAGGAGTTCGCCCGCATCGTCAACGAGACGCGGGTCGGCCGCGACCTCGGCGACGCCCTCGACGAGGTGGCCGAGCGGATGGGCAGCGACGACTTCCGCTGGACCGCCCAGGCCATCGCCATCCACCGCGAGGTCGGCGGCAACCTGGCCGAGGTGCTCGACACCGTCGGGCACACCATCCGGGAGCGCAACGCCATCCGCCGGCAGGTCAAGGCGCTCTCGGCCGAGGGCAAGCTCTCCGCGGTGGTGCTCATGGCGCTGCCGTTCGGGGTCCTCGGCTTCATCTCGGTGTCCAACCCCGGTTACCTCGCCGCCTTCACCGAGAGCCTCGCCGGGCACCTGATGCTCGCCGGCGCGGCGGTCCTTCTGGTCGTGGGCGGGCTCTGGCTCAGCAAGACCGTGCGGATCACGTTCTGATGACGCCCGCGCCCGTGGTCGCCGCCGCCGCGGCCGTCGCCCTCGCCGTCCCCCTGCTCGGCTGGGCGCTGGTCGCCCGCCCGCAGGACGCCGCCGCGCGCACGCGGGCCAACCTCGCCCGCGGGCTCGACCTCCCCGGCGGGTCCGCGGGCGTCCGTGCCCGCCCGCGGGTCCTGAGCCGGCTGGCCCGGGCGCTGACCCCGGCGGGCACCGTGGCCCGGCTGAACCGGCTGGCCGGTGCCGCCGGCCGGCCGGCGGACTGGCCGGTGCCCCGCCTCGTGGCCGCCAAGCTGGTGCTCGCGGCGATGGCCGCGGCGCTCGGGCTGCTGGTGGTCGCCGCCCGGCCCGGGGCGCTGACGGTGCTCATGACCGTCGTCGTCACCGGGGTCGCCTACGTGGTGCCCGAGCTGCTGCTGTACAGCCGGGGCCAGGAGCGGCAGCAGGCGATCGCGCTGGAACTGGCCGACACCCTCGACCAGATGACCATCGCGGTGGAGGCGGGCCTGGGGTTCGAGGCGGCGATGGCCCGGGCCGGGCGCAACGGTCGCGGGCCGCTGGCGCAGGAGCTGGTCCGGACGCTGCAGGACATCGCCGTCGGCCAGCCCCGCCGGGAGGCCTACCTGGCCCTGGCCGAGCGGACGTCGGTGCCCGACCTGCGCCGCTTCATCCGGGCGGTCGTCCAGGCCGACGCGTACGGCGTCTCGATCGCCGACGTGCTGCGCACCCAGGCGCAGGAGATGCGGCTCAAGCGGCGGCAGCGGGCCGAGGAGAAGGCGATGCAGATCCCGGTGAAGGTGATCTTCCCGCTGATCCTGTGCATCCTGCCGACGCTGTTCATCGTGCTGCTCGGCCCCGCGGCGATGGACATGGTGGACGCCTTCAGCGGATGACCGGCGTGCGGGAGCGCGGCGGTCATCCGCTCCCGCACCCGCGGCGGCTCAGCCGGTGGAACGCGGCTGCGCCGGGTTGGTCGGGTCGCCCTGGGACGGCGGGTTCACCGGGGGACCGGAGGTGGCCTCGGAGACCTTCGACCCGGTCGAGGCGTGCACCGGGTCGTCGGCGGCCGCGGCGGCGGGGTCGCCCCCGGACGGCTGGGCGCCCTCGTGCAGCGAGGTGAGGCGGTTCTCCATGATCGTCACCACCTGCAGCCGGTTGGCGTGGGCGCGCTCGTACTCCAGCAGCGTCTCCAGACCCGCCGCGTCCAGCGTGCGGATCCGCGAGGTGAGGCCGTCGACCGGCAGGTGGTCGTAGTCGGGCAGCGGCAGCTGGTCGTGTTCGGTCATGGCAGCCCGCCTACCCCTGCCCCACCCATCCGACACCGGGTGTGAGCCCCCGGTCGGTGGGTAGGCGGCGGAGGCGGGAGTGCCCCGTCAGGGCCCCGCGGTTCGTCTTCCGCCAGCGATCGAGGAGTGGTTCCCACCCCATGGACGTGTCCTTCCTGGAGCCGGTCTTCAGCGCCACCGGGCCGTACGCCACCGTGTGCGCCGACGTCACGCACACCACCGAGAACGCCGACACCGAGGTCGAGCTGCGGGTCCGCGCCCTCGCCGAGAGGCTCACCGAGCAGGGCGCCCCCGAGGTGGTCGTCGAGGCGGTCCGCGGCCGGCTGCTCGAGGCCAACGACGGCGGGGACGTCGCCACGCTGCGCGGCCGGGCCGTGGTCGTCGCCGCCGACGGGAGCGTCGTCCTCGACCAGCCGCTGGTCGAGGCGCCGCGGCAGGAGGTGGCGCAGTGGTCGCCCCACGCCGACGTCCTCCCGGTGCTGCGCGAGCTGCCCGGACGGATCCCGCACATCGTCGTCCTGGTCGACCGGACCGGCGGTGACATCAGCTACGTCGGCATGCCGGGCGAGGGCGGCGAGGAGGAGACGGTCTCGGGCGAGACCTTCCACATCCGCAAGGTGAAGGTCGGCGGCTGGGCCCACGACCACTGGCAGAACAGCGCCGAGGGGCAGTGGGAGGACAACGCCGGCCGCGTCGCCGACCGGATCTCCTCCTACGCCCGCCGCCTGTCCCCGCGGTTCGTCCTCGTCGCCGGCGACGTCCGTGCCCGCACGCTGCTCGCCGACCAGGCCGGGGAGGCCTGGAAGGACCTCGTCGTCACCATGGAGGAGGGCGGCCGCGGGGCCGGCGCCGCCCGCGCGCCGGGCGCCCGGCGGGCCGCCGAGCTGGTCGCCGAGCACGAGGGGCACGACGAAGCCGACGCGGTCGAGAAGGTCCAGGCGGCCGGCGCGCACGGGCTGGCCGTGACCGGCACCGCGGCGGTCGTCGAGGCGCTCCGCAAGGGCCAGGTCGAGACCCTCGTGCTGGCCGACCAGCCCGACGACGGGGCGACGCTGCTGGTCGGCAACTCCCCGCTCGAGCTCGGGGTCGACCAGCACGACATGGACGCCCTCGGCATCCACGGCACCGTCGTCCCGGCCCCCAGCGCGCTGCTCGCGGCGTCGGTCGCCAGCAGCGCCGGCGTCGTCGTCGTCCCGCGGGCGGCGATGCCCGACGACGTCCCGGTGGCCGCCGTCCTGCGCTACACCGACGCGTCGACGCCGTCGGCCCAGTGACCATCCCCGACGACGGAGGGACCTCCCGATGACCGACCCGCACACCCCCGCCACGTCCCCCGGCACCTCCGAGGCCGACGTCGAGCGCCGCGCCGCCATCGCCGAGGCCCTCGGCAAGGAGGTGTGGCCGGCCGACCGCGACACCCTCGTGGCGAAGGCGCAGGAGTCCAACGCCACCGACCGCGTGCTGTCCGACCTGCGCCGCCTGCCCGAGGGGGAGCAGTTCACCAACGTGCAGGACGTCGCCCGCGCGCTCGGCATCGGCACCGAGCAGGAGCGCTTCTGAGATGACCACGCAGAAGGAGCCCAGCCCCGAGGCGCTGGCCAACGTCACCGAGGACAACGTCCGCACCCGGTCGCAGCTGCTGCCCGAGGAGGAGGACCTCCACGGCAGCGGCATGGAGGAGGTCGCCGCGGAGGTGATCCTGGCGGAGTCCGAGGAGCGGACGGTCCACACCGACCCCGACGACGCGCAGGGCGGGCACCGGCAGTCCTCCGACACCGCGGACCTGCCCTGAGCGTCCACGAGCACGAGGTCCAGCTGCGCTGGTCGGACCCGGACTCCCTCGGCCACGTCAACCACGCGCGGGCGCTCGCCCTCATCGAGGACGCGCGGCTGGCGATGACCGAGGGGGCGCCGGGGGACGGCGGGGTGATCCTCGCCCGGCTCGAGGTCGACTACCTGCGCCAGCTGTACTACCGGGTGCGCGAGCGGCTGTGCGTGCGCAGCACGGTCACCCGGCTCGGCACGAAGTCCCTCACCCTGCGCCAGGAGCTGCTCCAGGACGGCGAGGTGGCCATCCGGGCCGACGTCGTCATGGTGCTGTTCGACTTCGTCACCGACACCAGCCGGGCGATGACCGACGCCGAGCGGGCCCACTGGTCGCGGTTCGCCGCGGCCTGAGCCGCGGAGGACCTGGTCGCGACGCCGGCCCCGTCGCCGCGGATGTGATCTTGGCGCGTGCCGCGGGTAGGGGCGGCCCATGCCGAAGACGACGAAGAAGGGCACCGCCAAGCAGGACGAGCTGCCCAGCACCCTGCGGCGCTCGCCGAAGAAGGCCCAGCGGACCTTCACCAAGGCCTACGACTCGGCCATGGACTCCTACGACGACGAGCAGCGGGCCAACCAGACGGCCTGGTCGGCGGTCAAGCACAGCTTCGAGAAGGTCGGGGACCGGTGGGCGCCGAAGGAGGGCGGCAGGAAGGGACCGTCGGACGCGCAGGCCGCCGGTGGCCGGGACACCGATCGGAAGACCAAGGGCGGGGTCGACGCCAACGCCTCCAAGGAGCACCTGCTGGCGCTGGCCAAGAAGCTCGGCGTCTCCGGCCGCTCGAAGATGAAGAAGAAGGAACTGGTCGACGCCGTCCAGAAGGCGAACGACGAGAAGACCGCCGAGGCGCGCAAGAAGAAGGGGTGAGGGCCCCGCTCAGCGGATGAGGATCAGCTCGGTCTGCCGGTCGCCGAGGTAGGTGACGCCCTCGTCGGTCAGGGCGATGCCCTCCTCCAACGCGCAGCGCACCGGCTGGCCGCCCCACTCGGGCACCGGCACCCGCACGCACAGCTCCAGCGCGTACACGGTGTCGGGGTGCAGCACCCGGTCGCCGGCGCCGGGGACGCCGTCCTGGTCGTCCCACAGGCCGATGGCCGGGCCGGCGCCGTGGCCGTGGAAGCCGACGGGGTGGGAGTAGACGTCCCCGTCGATGCCCTCCGCCGCGGCGGCGGCGCGGGCGGCGGTGAGCACCTCGTTCCCGGTGCGGCCCACGAGCAGCTCCGCGGTGGTGAGGTCCTGCAGCCGCGTGCCGGTGGCCAGCGCCCGGTGCAGCCCGGCCGGGGCCTCGCGCTCACCGGGACACAACACGTACCCCGTGCGCTGGCTGTCGCTCTTCAGCCCCAGGCTGGACGCCCCGACGTCGCAGTGCACGAGGTCGCCGGGGAGCACGGGCGAGTCGTAGGGAACGGCGGGCAGCAGCGCGCCGCACTCCTCGATCGGGGGCACGCCGGCACGCTGCAGGTCCACGACCGGGTGGAACCACGGGTCGACCCCGCGGTCGGTCAGCCGCTGCCGGATCCACCAGGCGAGGTCGGTGGCGGTGGTCGCCCCGACGGACAGCACGGCGGGGGAGAAGGCCTCGGCGACCACCTCGGCGACCAGCCGGTTGAGTCCGTGCAGCGCCGCGATCTCCTCGGGCAACCGCGTCTCCAACCAGCTGACCGCGAGCTCCTCGGCCGACACCAGCCGGCTGGCATAGGGGCCGAGAGCTTCGGTGAGCTGCCGGTGCTCGGTGTGGGAGAGGCCGTCGGCCAGCGCGAAGTCCGCCGACACGTCGATCCCGATCCGCCGCGGGTCGGCCTGCTCCACGATGCGGCGCACCTCGGCCCACTGCGCCTCCTCGGCCGGCCGGTCCCCGGCGTCCTCCGGCGACCAGGCCGGCAGGAACTGACCGACCGGGTAGCGGGAGGCGGCCGCCGCCGTCACGCCGTCGTCGCTGCGGTGCAGCACCAGGATCGTGCGCCGCCGCGCGGACAGCCAGGTCGCCGGCAGCAGCGTCGCCAGCACCGGGTCCTCGTTGTACTCGCGGCCGACCACGAGCCACAGGTCGATCCCGGCGCGGTCCATGAGGCCGGGCAGCAGGTCGAGCACCCGCTGGGTGAGCCACCGGTCGCGGACGTCGGCCTGCTCGCGCAGCGGCAAGGGCACCGTGCGGGTCGGGTCGGGCGCGACGAGGGTCATGGGGACAGGGAAGCAGAGAACCGGCGTCCCCACCGGTCGAGAGCTCAGGCGGGCTCGCCGGCCGCCGGCAGGTGGTCACCGGCGGTGCGCTGCCGCGGCACGACGGCGGCCACCCGGTCCCGCCCGGCCTGCTTGGCCTCGTACATGGCGCCGTCGGCCCGGTCGATGAGCCGCCAGGTCGCGGCCGCGGCGTCCTCGCCGTCGACCGGCCGGACCAGCGCGATGCCGATCGAGGCGGTGACCGAGTGCCCCGCCTCGCTGCGGCTGGTCGAGACCGCCGTCCGCAGCCGCTCGGCCAGCCGGCCGGCCTCGGCGGAGTCGCTGACGAGGCCGAGCACGACCAGTTCCTCGCCGCCGATGCGGGCCAGCACGTCCGTGGGGCGCACCGTCGCCGCCAGCGAGGCGGCGACCGCCCGCAGCACCGCGTCACCCGCGGCGTGCCCGTGGGCGTCGTTGAGCTGCTTGAAGTGGTCGAGGTCGAGCACCATGGCCGCGACCCGGGTGCCCTCGCGGCGGGCCTGGCGCCACACCCGCGGGGCGTGCTCGACGAGGTAGCGGCGGTTGGCCAGGCCGGTGAGCGGGTCCTGGAGGGACAGCGCCTGCGTGGCTCCGAGCAGTCGCTGCACGCGGCGGCGCAGCACGTAGACGCCGAGGGACGCGGCGTTGAGCACCCCGGCGGAGATCGCGACCTGGATGAGGACTGCCAGCACGGAGCTCTCGGAGTGCGTCAGCGCGATCGCACAGGACAGGACGGTCATCAGCATGCTGACCCCGACCATCCACGGGCCGAGGAACCACGCTGCGACGAAACACGGGAAGAGCAGCAGCAACGGTGGTGCGTGCCGGGGCTCCTCGATGCTGAGGACGGCGACGACGTAGACCACGTGGCCGAGGAGCACCAGCCCGAAGGTCGCCCAGGGGCCGGCCCGCTGCCGCACCGCCAGCGACAGGGAGACGACCAGGCACGTGAGCATCACGGCGGCGTACCAGAGCCGCGCGGGCCCGGGGTGCACCGTGCCGTCGAAGAGCAGCGCCACCGAGCCGACGAGCCCGCCGAGGAAGGTGAGGACGGCGAGGACCATCACGGCCACCCGGTGCTCCGGCCCGCGGTTCACCGCGCTGCTCGGTGTGTCGGTGCCCATGCGTCGCCGTCCGGTCACGGAAGCAGGATGCCGTACCGGGCAGGCGGCCGGAAGTCGCAGGCCGTCGCGAGTCTTGCGAGTTCCGTATGGGCGGCTGAACTCGCCGCGCGGAGGTCGACGCGGCCCGCTCGCGGTGCCAGGGTGGCGGCCATGTCGCACCCGGAGCCCGGGCTGGTCGTCGTCCGCACGCTGTCCGAGCACCCGATGGTGGCCAACGGCGAGACGAGCGCGCTGCGCATGGTCGCGCCCGGGTCGGTCACCGGCGGCCGGTACGGCCTGGTCGAGTACTCGGTCGCGCCGCGCAGCCGCGGCGCGGCCCCGCACTACCACTCGACCTTCTCCGAGGCGTTCTTCGTGCTCTCCGGCGAGCTGACCGTCTACGCCGACGGCGCCTGGCGGCCGCACGCGGCGGGGGACTACGCGCTCGTGCACGAGCGCGGCGTCCACGGGTTCCGCAACGACGGCGACGAGCCGGTCTCCTTCCTCATCCTCTTCGCGCCCGGCATCGCCCGGGAGCACTTCTTCGCCGAGATGGCCGAACTGCGCCGCAGCGGCCGGCAGCTGTCCCCGGAGGAGATGACCGCCTTCTACGCCCGGCACGACCAGGTGATGGTGGACGTCTGACGGTGGGAGGGTGGGCGGACCAGCCCGATCGCGAGGAGGTCGCACATGGCGCAGGGACCGTGGTTCTACTGCCTCAAGCACCACACCGTCGAGGACCGGGACGGCTGCGCCGAGCGGCACCGGCTCGGCCCGTACGCCACGCGCGAGGAAGCCGAGCACGCCCTGCAGTCGGTGGCCGAGCGCGAGGAACGGCTGACCAACGAGGACCGCGCGTGGGAGGGCGACTGAGCGGCCGGTTCGGGTCGCCGGCCGTCCGGGCATGATCAGCGGCGGGGTGCCGGGCGGTCCGGCGCGCGAGAGGTGGCGACGTGGCTGACGGACGTTCGGTGGAGGAGCTGGTCGTCGGGGTGCTCGGTGGCACCGGACCCCAGGGGCGCGGGCTCGCCGTCCGACTGGCCGCCGTCGGACAGCGGGTGCTGCTCGGGTCCCGCGACCCGGAGCGGTGCACGGACGTCGCCGCCGAGGTCGCCTCCCGGGCCGCCGTCGCGACCGGCGGCGCCGAGGTCTCGGTGCAGGGCGGGTCGAACGTGGACGTCGCGGGTGCGGCGGACCTGGTGATCGTCGCGGTGCCGTTCGCCGGGCACGCCGACACCCTCGCCGAGCTGGCCACCCCGCTGGCGGGGAAGGTCGTCGTCGACTGCGTCGTCCCCATGGCCTTCGACGAGCTCGGCGCCTACGTGCTCGACGTGCCGGAGGGGTCGGTGGCCCAGCAGGCCGCGGCCCTGCTGCCCGACTCGCACGTGGTCGGCGCCTTCCACCACCTGTCGGCCGTCCTGCTCGAGGACCTCTCCAAGCCGACCCTGGACGGCGACGTCATGGTCGTCGGCGACGTGCGCGAGGCGACCGACACGGTGCAGGCGCTGGCCGGCCGGCTGCCCGGGATGCGCGGGGTCTACGCCGGCCGGCTGCGCAACGCCCGCCAGGTCGAGGCGCTCACCATCAACCTGGTGTCGGTGAACCGCCGGTACAAGGCGCACGCCGGCATCCGAGTCACCGACGTCTGACGCCGTCCGCCGCTCCGGCCGCTCCTCGACGGGCAGCGGGCCGAGTGGGCAGTCGTCGTCGCCGCCCTCGGCGGGTTCCCGCGTGTCGGCGACCGCAACTGCCCACTCGGCCGGGGTGAGCCGGCGGAGGGCTACTCGAAGGAGTGCTCGGGGCCGGGGAAGGTGCCGGTACGGACGTCGTCGGCGTACTCGCGGGCCGCGCGCAGCAGCTCGGCCCGCAGGTCGGCGTACTGCTTCACGAACCGCGGCACCCGCCCGCCGGTCATCCCGGCCATGTCCGGCCAGACCAGCACCTGGGCGTCGCAGTCGACGCCGGCGCCGATGCCGATGGTCGGGATGGCCAGCTCCTTGGTGACCTGGCCGGCGATCTCGGCCGGGACCATCTCCATGACGACCGAGAACGCCCCGGCCTCCTGGACGGCGTGCGCGTCGGCCAGCAGCTGCTCGGCGCCGGCCCCGCGACCCTGCACCCGGAAACCGCCGAGGGCGTGCTCGCTCTGCGGGGTGAACCCGATGTGCGCCATCACGGGGATGCCGGCCTCGGTCAACGCCCGGATCTGCGGCGCGACCCGCACCCCGCCCTCGAGCTTGACCGCCTGCGCCCCGCCCTCCTTCATCAGCCGGACGGCGCTGGCCAGCGCCTGCTGCGGTCCGGCCTCGTAGCTGCCGAAGGGCAGGTCGGCCACGACCAGCGCGCGCCGGGTGGAGCGGGTGACCGCGCGGGTCATCAGCAGCATGTCCTCGAGGGTCACGGGCACGGTGCTGTCCAGCCCGAGGACGACGTTGCCGCCGGAGTCGCCCACCAGGAGCACCGGGATGCCGGCCTCCTCGAACACCGATGCGCTCACCGTGTCGTAGGCGGTGAGCATGGCCCACTTCTCGCCGCGCTCCTTGGCCTGCTGCAGGTGGTGCACGCGTACCCGGGCGGTCGAGGTCCCGCCGTAGAGCACCGATTCGCTCATGACTGTGCCGCTCCCTCGCGGACGCTGGGCAGGGACTCCCGCCAGCGGTTGGTGATCGGCAGACGCCGATCACGGCCGAACGCCTTCAGGCTGATCTTCGTTCCCGGAGCCGACTGCCGGCGCTTGAACTCGGCGGCGTCGACCAGCCGCAGCACGCGGGCGACCACCTCGGGGTCGTGGCCGCGCTCGAGCAGCTCGGCCATCCCGAGGTCGCGGTCGACGTAGTCGGCGATGACCGCGTCGAGCTCCTCGTAGGAGGGCAGCGAGTCGGTGTCCACCTGGCCGGGGGCGAGCTCGGCCGACGGCGGCTTGTCGATGGAGTTCTGCGGGATCGGCTCGGTCTCCCCGTGGTCGCGGGCCCAGGCGTTGCGCCAGCGGGCCAGCTCCCACACCAGGGTCTTGGGGACGTCCTTGATCGGCCCGAAGCCGCCCGCCGAGTCCCCGTAGAGGGTGGAGTAGCCGACGGCCACCTCGCTCTTGTTGCCGGTGGTCAGCAGCAGGTGCCCGGACTGGTTGGACAGCCCCATGAGCAGCGTGCCGCGCACCCGCGCCTGCAGGTTCTCCGCGGCGACCCCGCTGAGCTCGACCGACGCGTGGTAGGCGTCGACCATCGGCGCGATCGGCACCACCGTGTAGTGCAGCCCGGTCCGCTTGGCGAGGTCCTCGGCGTCGGCCAGCGAGTGCTCGCTGGAGTACTTCGACGGCAGCCCGACGCCGTACACCCGGTCGGGGCCGAGGGCGTCGACGGCGAGGGCGGCGACGACGGCGGAGTCGATGCCGCCGGACAGGCCCAGCACCACCGAGGGCATGCCGTTCTTGTCGATGAAGTCGCGCAGGCCCAGGACCAGCGCCCGCCAGACCTCCTCGCAGTCCTCCAGCGGCTCGACGATGGACGGCGGCCGGGCGTCGAAGGCCGGCAGCGGCTGCTCGGACACCACGTGCCGGGTGACCGTCATCGGCCCGATGCGGCCCTCGCGCCGCTCGGGCACCGACGACGGGTCGATGGTCAGGTCGGCGGTCAGCAGGTGCTCGACGAACTGCGGGGCGCGGCCGAGCAGCTCGCCGTCCGGAGCCACGGCCATCGAGTCGCCGTCGAAGACCAGCTCGTCCTGCCCGCCCACCTGGTTGCAGTAGACGACCGTGGCCCGCGCCTCGGCGGCGCGGCGGCGGACCAGCGGCAGCCGCAGGTCGTCCTTGGCCCGCTCGTAGGGCGAGGCGTTGGGGGAGACGACCAGGTCGACCCCCGCCTGACCGGCGACGCCGCACGGGCCGCCCTCGACCCAGAGGTCCTCGCACACGGTGAGCGCGACGTCGATGCCGTGCAGCCGCACGACCGGGAGCTCGGTGCCGGGCACGAAGTAGCGCGCCTCGTCGAAGACGCCGTAGTTGGGCAGGTGCCGCTTGTAGTAGCGGACGACGACGTCCCCGCCGTAGAGCAGGGCGGCGCCGTTGCGCGGTGCGCCGCGGCGCGGGTTGGCGTCGGCCGGGCGGTCGTCCTCGGGCATCGACTCCACCGGGGCCGGGCCGGCGCCCTCGGTGTGGGCCAGGTAGCCGACGACGACCGCCATGCCGCCCAGGCCCTGGTCGGCCAGGGAGGCGGCGAGGTCGACCAGCGCGTGCTCGCTGGAGCGCGCGAAGGACTCCCGGAGGACGAGGTCCTCGGGCGGGTAGCCGGTGAGGGTCATCTCGGGGAAGACGACGAGGTGCGCGCCGGCCTCGGCCGCCTTCGCCGTCCAGCGGGTCACCAGCTCGACGTTGCCGGGGATGTCGCCGACCCGGGTGTCGACCTGGGCCAGGGCCACCCGGAGTTGTACCTGCTGTCCAGTCACCCGGTCAGTCTCGTCGTCCTCCCGGGTCCCCGGCCAGGCGGGAGGGCTGTTCCCGTGATCACGAACGGACGGGGACGCCGTTGGTCACGGCGGGAGCCGTGACCGTCTCCGCCGGGGTGGTCCGCTCGAGGAACCGCAGCAGCTCGACGGGGAACGGCAGCACCACGGTGGAGTTCTTCTCCGCGGCGACCTCCACCATCGTCTGGAGCAGCCGCAGCTGGAGCGCGGCCGGCTGGGTGGCCATCACCTCGGCGGCCTGGGCCAGCTTCTGGGAGGCCTGGAGCTCGCCCTCGGCGGTGATCACCCGGGACCGGCGTTCGCGCTCGGCCTCGGCCTGGCGGGACATCGAGCGCTTCATCGACTCGGGCAGCGCGACGTCCTTGATGTCCACGCGGTCGATGTGCACACCCCAGTCGACGGCCGGGCTGTCCATCATCAGCTCCAGGCCCTGGTTGAGCCGCTCGCGGTTGGACAGCAGGTCGTCGAGGTCGCTCTTGCCGATGATCGACCGCAGGGAGGCCTGGGCGACCTGGCCGATCGCCGCCTGGTAGTTCTGCACGTCGACGACCACGCGCACGGGGTCGAAGACCCGCCAGTAGACGACGGCGTCGACCTTGACCGTGACGTTGTCGCGGGTGATCCCCTCCTGAGCCGGCACCGGCATCGTGACGATCTGCATGTTGACCTTGTGCATGCGGTCGACCGCGGGGGCGATGAGGGCCAGCCCCGGCGCACGGGTCTCACCGTGCAGCCGGCCGAGCCGCAGGACCACGCCGCGCTCGTACTGGGAGACCACCCGCACGCTGGACACGGCCAGCACGACCAGGGCCAGGACCGCGATGACGACCACTGCCAGAACGGCGTCCATCTCGCCCTCCGCCACCGGCGCCACGGCCGGGCGTGCGGGTCGCGCCCGTGGCCGCGGCGCTCTCCTGGTGGCCGTCACATGCTAGATCCGGGCCGCGGCGAGGAGGGGGCGTCGGCCCCCGGTTCAGCCGCCGGCCAGCAGGGCGGCCAGCTGGTCGGCGTGGTCGCGCTGGTGGGCCGGGAGGAACGCGAGGACCTCGGCGAGGGTGGTGCGGCCGTCGACCTCGTGCCGGCCGGTCCGGTGGAGGTCGGCCGGGTCGAGGCGCGCCACGCTGTCGAACAGGGCGGCCTGGGCCCGCCGCAGCTGCTCGGCGAGCTGCACCGGCGGAACGGTGTGGTACCCGGCCACGCGGGCGGGCTCGTCGGTCTCGAAGTCGGGCAGCAGCGGGTCGGTCTCCGTGCGCAGCCGGTAGATGCGCTCGGTGAAGACCAGGGCGCTGTCGCGCAGGTGGCCGGCCACCTCGCACGGCGTCCAGTGCAGCTCCGCGTCGTAGGCGGGGAAGTGGCCGAGCGCGACCAGGCGGGCGCGGTCCGCGGCCGAGAGGGATGCGTCCCACCGTCCCGAGGAGACCGCCCGCGCGACCAGCAGGTCGACACGCGCCTGCTGACGCGCCAGGGCCTCGGCTGCTCCGGACACGCGGCTCGGTACGACGGTCGTCATCCGCGCAGCGTGGCCGACACGCGGACGGCTGACCAGGGACCTTGTCCTCGGACGGAAGTGTGGTACTCGTCACTCCCGCTCCGGCCCTCGACCGAGGAGGCCCCGTGGGGATCCGGCTCGCCCGCGTCCACGACGCCGACGGCGCCCGTGGGAGCGGGCCGCGCTTCCTCGTCGAGCGGTTGTGGCCGCGCGGCGTCCGCCGGGACGACCTGCCGCTGGACGGCTGGGCGAAGGACGTCGCGCCGAGCACGGAGCTGCGCCGCTGGTTCGGGCACGACCCGCAGCGGTGGACGGAGTTCCGCCGGCGCTACCTGGCCGAGCTCGAGTCCTCGCCCGGAGCGGTGCAGCCGCTGCTCGACGCCGCCCGCGCCGGGGACGTGACGCTGCTGTACAGCGCCCGCGACCGGGAGCACAACAGCGCCCTCGTGCTGCGCGAGCACCTGCTCGCCCGGCTGGCGGAAGACTCTTCCGCCAACGACTCTGAGTCCTAGAATCCCGGGTGTGGACGCCGACCGGAGCGCGCGGGTCGCCGCGGTGGCCGCCCTCGCCGAGCCCACCCGGCGCCGGCTCTACGACTACGTCGTCCGGCAGCCGGCCGCGGTGAGCCGGGACGACGCAGCCGGCGCGCTCGGGGTCCCGCGCCCGACGACCGCCTTCCACCTGGACCGCCTGGTGGCCGACGGGCTGCTCGAGGTCTCCTTCGAGCGGCGCACCGGCCGGTCCGGGCCCGGGGCGGGCCGCCCCGCGAAGCTGTACCGGCGGGCGGGGTGCGCGGTCGAGGTCTCCTTCCCCGAGCGCCGGTACGACCTGGCCGGTGAGCTGCTCGCCGGCGCGCTGGAGGAGGCCGACGCCTCCGGTGAGCCGCCGCGGGTCGTGCTCGGCCGGCGGGCCCGCGCCCGCGGCCGGGAGCTCGGCGACTCGGCGGGGAGTGCGGGCGGCGAGCCGCGCGCCCGCGTCGTCGAGGCCCTGGAGGGCGCCGGCTTCGAGCCCCGGACCGAGGACGGCGCGACCACGCTGGCCAACTGCCCGTTCCACGCCCTGGCCCGCGAGCACACCGCGCTGGTGTGCGGCATGAACCTGCAGCTGCTGGAGGGGCTCCTGGAGGCGGTGCCCGGCACCGGCTGGGCAGCCCGGCTGGCGCCCAGCCCGGACCGCTGCTGCGTCCGCCTCGAGCCGTAGCCGGGAGGGATTGACAGGACTGTGACCCAGGTCTCTACTTCTAGCCATCGTTGGTTTTAGAAGGAGGGTCTGCCATGACGATCCACCTCACCCGGCCCCGCGCCACGGTCGCCGACCCGGCCCACCAGGCCTTCGTGCTGCTGCGCACGGTGTTCACGATCGCCCCGATCGCCTTCGGCCTGGACAAGTTCGCCAACCTGCTCACCGACTGGCCCGGCTACCTCGCCCCGTGGGTCGACGACCTGCTGCCCGGCACCGCGCAGCAGGCCATGTACGCGGTGGGCGTCGTCGAGGTGCTGGCCGGCGTCGTGGTGGCCGTTGCCCCCCGCTTCGGCGGCTGGCTGGTCGCCGCGTGGCTCGGCGGCATCATCGTCAACCTGCTGACGGTCCCCGGCTTCTACGACGTCGCCCTCCGGGACCTCGGGCTGCTCGTCGCCGCGGTCGCCCTCGCCCGGCTGGCCGCCCGCCACGACGCCCGCGCCGAGGCCCACGCGTGAGCGAGCTCGCGGCCGCGGCGGGCACCAGCCGGAGCGGCCACCTGCGGGCGGTCCGTCCCGGCACCGGGGTCGACGTGGCCGCCGCCGAGGAGGCGGTGACCGCCCTGCTCCGGGCCCTCGGCAAGGACCCTGGGTCCCCGCACCTGGCCGAGACGCCACGGCGGGTCGCCGAGTCCTTCGCCGAGCTGCTGACCGGCCGTCCCTTCGACCTCACGACCTTCGCCAACGAGGGCTACGACGAGCTGGTCATCGCCAAGGACATCCCGGTGCAGTCGCTGTGCGAGCACCACCTGCTCCCGTTCTCCGGGGTCGCGCACATCGGCTACCTGCCGGCCGGCCGGATCCTCGGGCTGTCGAAGCTCGCCCGCGTCCTCGAGCTGTTCGCCCGCGACCTCCAGGTGCAGGAGCGGCTGACCCAGCAGGTCGCCGACTGGCTGCAGGAGCACCTCGCCCCGCGCGGGGTCGGCGTGGTCATCGAGGCCGAGCACCTGTGCATGTCCCTGCGCGGCGTCCGCGCGCCCGGCGCCCGCACCGTCACCTCGGCGCTGCACGGCGTCCTCCGGTCCGACGCCCGCTCCCGCGCCGAGTTCTTCGCCCTGACCGGAACCACCGCCTGACCCGTCCCGGGAGGTCGCCATGCCCGCCTCGAACCCGTTCGTGATCGTCGGAGCCGGGCTGGCCGGCGCCAAGGCCGCCCAGACGCTGCGGGAGGAGGGCTTCGGCGGGCCGCTCGTGCTGCTCGGCGCCGAGCCGGAGCGGCCCTACGAGCGGCCCCCGCTGTCCAAGCAGTACCTGCTCGGCAGCGCCGAGCGGGAGAAGGCGTTCGTCCACGACGAGGACTGGTACGCCGCGCACGACGTCGAGCTGCGCACCGGCGTCGCGGCGACCGGGCTCGACGTCGCCGGCTCCCGCGTCCGGCTCGACACGGGAGAGGAGCTGCCCTACGCCCGGCTGCTGCTCACCACCGGATCGGCCCCCCGCCGGCTGCCGGTGCCCGGCGCCGACCTCGACGGCGTCCGGTACCTGCGCACCCTGGCGGACTCCGACCGGCTGCGCGCCGACCTGACCGGCGGCGGGCGGCGGGTGCTCGTCGTCGGGGCCGGCTGGATCGGCATGGAGGTGGCCGCGGCGGCGCGGTCGCTCGGCAACGACGTCGTCGTCGTCGAGCCGCAGCCGACCCCGCTGTTCGGTTCCCTCGGCCGCCAGATGGGCGCCGTCTTCGCCCGGCTGCACCGCGACCACGGCGTGGACCTGTTCACCGACACGACCGTGCGCGAGTTCCGGGGGGACGGCGGCCGGGTCACCTCCGTCGTCACCGACCAGCACGCCGGGCTGCCGGCCGACCTCGTCGTGGTGGGCGTGGGCGTCGCGCCGCGGACGGAGCTCGCCGCCGCGGCCGGGCTCGAGGTGGACGACGGCGTGGTCACCGACGAGCGGCTGCGCACCTCGGCCCCCGGCGTGTTCGCCGCCGGCGACGTGGCGCGGTCGTTCGCCCCCTTCTACGGCCGGCACGTGCGCGTGGAGCACTGGGCCAACGCCCTGAACGGCGGGCCGGCGGCCGCCCGGTCGATGCTCGACCAGGAGGCGGCGTACGACCGGCTGCCCTACTTCTTCACCGACCAGTACGACCTCGGCATGGAGTACTCCGGGCTCGCCTCGCCCGAGGACACCGTGGTGTGCCGGGGCGCTCCCGAGGACGGCGCCTTCACCGCCTTCTGGACCGCCGGGGACCGGGTGACCGCCGCGATGACGGTGAACGTGTGGGACCTGACCGAGCCGGTGCAGGAGCTCATCCGGTCCCGGGTGGCGGTCGACCCGGCGCGCCTGGCCGACCCCGACGTGCCCCTGACCGAGGTCAGCGCCCCGGTGGGCTGAGCGCGACACGGGACGATTCCGGGCCCCGACCCGTGTGTCCGCCGTCCGCAGGGGGCAGGCTGGGGACGACGAAACGACCCGGAAACGACTGGACACGATCATGCCGAGCATGGACCGACAGCAGGAGTTCGTCCTGCGCACCCTGGAAGAGCGCGACATCCGCTTCGTGCGGCTGTGGTTCACCGACGTGTCGGGCTACCTCAAGGCGGTGGCCGTCGCGCCGGCCGAGATCGAGGCGGCCTTCGCCGAGGGCATCGGCTTCGACGGCTCGGCCATCGAGGGTTTCGCGCGCGTCTACGAGTCCGACATGCTGGCCAAGCCCGACCCGGGCACCTTCCAGGTGATGCCGGCGTCCTCGGGGCGGCCCAGCGACACCGCGCGGATGTTCTGCGACCTCACGCTGCCCGACGGCTCGCCGTCGTGGGCCGATCCCCGGCACGTGCTGCGCCGGACCCTGTCCAAGGCCGCCGACATGGGCTTCACCTTCTACACCCACCCCGAGGTGGAGTTCTTCCTGCTCCGGGATCTCCCCACCGACGGCAGCGCGCCGCAGCCGGCCGACAACGGCGGCTACTTCGACCTGTCCACGCACAACGTCGCGCACGACTTCCGGCGCGAGGCGGTGTTCGCGCTGGAGGCGATGGGGATCTCGGTGGAGTTCAGCCACCACGAGGTCGCCCCGGGCCAGCAGGAGATCGACCTGCGCTACGCCGACGCGCTGTCGATGGCCGACAACATCATGACGCTGCGGCACGTCGTCCGTGAGGTGGCGCTGGCCCAGGGCGTGCACGCCACGTTCATGCCCAAGCCGTTCACCGACCTGGCCGGCTCGGCGATGCACACCCACCTGTCGCTGTTCGAGGGCGACCGCAACGCCTTCCACGACCCGGCCGACCCGATGAAGCTGTCGACCACCGGCAAGCAGTTCATCGCCGGTCTGCTCCTGCATGCGAAGGAGTACACGGCCGTCACCAACCAGACGGTCAACTCCTACCGGCGGCTGCTGGCCGGCACCGAGGCACCGACGGCGGCGACGTGGGGCCGGGCCAACCGCTCGGCGCTGGTGCGGCTGCCCTCGTACAAGCCGAGCAAGGCGCAGTCGGCGCGGGTCGAGGTGCGCTCCCCGGACTCCGCGTGCAACCCCTACCTCACCTTCGCCGTCCTGCTGGCCGCCGGGCTGCGCGGCATCGAGAAGGGCTACGAGCTGCCGCCGGAGGCCGAGGACGACGTCTGGTCGCTCACCGACACCGAGCGGCGCGCGGCCGGCTACGAGGACCTCCCGGTCTCCCTCGGTGAGGCGCTCACCGCGATGCAGGGCAGCGAGCTGGTCGCCGAGACCCTGGGCGAGCACGTCTTCCAGTTCTTCCTGCGCAACAAGTGGGAGGAGTTCAACGCCTACCGGCGCAACGTCACCCCGTGGGAGCTGCGCAGCTACCTGCCCGGCCTGTAGGGGTCCGTCGCCTACCCTCGGCGGCGTGGCCCGCCTGCTCGTCGTCGTCCCCCACGAGACCGACCCACCCGCCCGCCTCGCCGGGTGGTTGCGCGAGGCCGGGCTCGAGCTCGACGAGCGCCACCTCGGCACCGGCGACGAGCTGCCCGAGACGCTCCACGCGTTCGACGGGCTCCTGGTGATGGGCGGTCCGCAGTCGGCCATGGACGACGAGCAGACCAGCCCGGAGCTGGTCGGGGTCCGCCGGCTCCTGGCCGAGGCCCGGCGGGCCGACGTCCCCACGCTGGCGATCTGCCTCGGCGCGCAGCTGCTGGCCGAGGTCGGCGGCGGGCGGGTGCGGAAGGCCGTCGACGGCCCGGAGGTCGGCGCCCTGCTGGTCGCCAAGCGCGACGCGGCGGACGCCGACCCGCTGTTCCGGCTGCTGCCGCTGAGCCCCGACGTCATCCAGTTCCACCACGACGAGATCGCCGAGCTGCCGGTCGGCGCCACGCTGCTGGCGAGCAGCCCGATGTACCCGCACCAGGCCTTCCGCGTCGGCCGGCACGTCTACGGCCTCCAGTTCCACATCGAGACGACCCCGGAGATCGTCGCGGAGTGGGCCGGGCGCGACGTGGTCGGCGTGGCCGCCAGCGGGCTGGACCGGGAGACGATCTGCGCCCGCGCCGCCGCGGTGCACCCGGACCTGGAGGAGGTGTGGGCGCCGTTCGCCGCCCGCTTCGCCGACCTGGTGCGCGAGCGCGCCCGCGCCGCGGCCTGAGTCCGCCGTGACGACGAGCGACGCGACGGAGGTGCCCCGCCGGGCCGTGGTCCGGCTGGTGCGGTTCGGTTTCCTCGACGGGGAGCGGGCCGCCCGCCTGCTGTCCGAGCCGGCCATGGGGCTGTGGGACCTCGAGCGCAACGAGCCCGCCGATCCCGAGGCCGGCCCCGTGGTCTCGGCCCTGGCGCGCACCGGCGACCCCGACCTCGCCGTCCGGTCGCTGCGCCGGCTGATCGAGTCGCTGGACCGCGAGGACCCCGCCGGCGGCTCGGCCGCCGCCCTGCTGGCCCGCCTGCGCGGCTCGGCGCCGCTGCGGGCGCGCCTGCTCGCGGTGCTCGGCGCCAGCTCCGGTCTCGCCGACCACCTCGCCGCGCACCCCGGTGACTGGACGGTGCTGGACGCCGACGGTCGCGGCCCCTCCCGGCCCACGCCGCAGGCGCTGGAGCGCCAGATGCTGGTCGCCGTCGGCGCCGACCCCGACGACCCGCCGTGGGGCGTGCGCCTGGGCAAGGCCGCGCCGGACGCGAGCCCGCAGCGCATCGGCGAGCTGCGGCTGGCCTACCGGCGGGCGATCCTCTCCCTGGCCGGGCGGGACCTCGCCGAGAGCCTCACCGCCGACGAGGTCGCCGCCGAGCTGGCCGACATCGCCGCCGCCGTCCTCACCGCCGGGCTGGCGCTGGCCGTCGCCGAGCAGCCGGCCGACGCCGCGGCCTGCCGGCTGGCGGTCATCGCGCTGGGCAAGACCGGCGGCCGCGAACTCAACTACGTCAGCGACGTCGACGTGGTCTTCGTCGGCGAGCCGGTCGACCCCACCGAGACCGAGACCGCGGCGATCCGGAGCGCCACCCGGGTGGCCGCCGCCCTCATGCGGATCTGCCGGGAGGCCGCCTGGGAGGTCGACGCGGCGCTGCGCCCGGAGGGCAAGGCCGGCGCCCTGGTGCGCACCCTCGCCGGGCACGCCGCCTACTACGGGCAGTGGGCGAGCACCTGGGAGTTCCAGGCGCTGCTGAAGATGCGCCCGGTCGCCGGCGACCCCGACCTCGGCCGCTCCTACGTCGAGGAGCTGTGGCCGCTGGTGTGGAAGGCCGGCGACCGGCCCGGCTTCGTCGCCGAGGTGCAGGCCATGCGCCGCCGGGTGCTGGAGAACATCCCGCCGGCGCAGGTCGAGCGGGAGCTCAAGCTGGGCCGCGGCGGGCTGCGCGACGTCGAGTTCGCCGTCCAGCTGCTCCAGCTGGTGCACGGGCGGGTCGACCCCTCGCTGCGGGTCGGCGGCACGGTGCCGGCGCTGATGGCGCTGTCGGCCGGCGGCTACGTCGGCCGGGACGACGCGTCCACCCTGATCGCCTCCTACCGGTTCCTGCGCACCGTCGAGCACCGGCTGCAGCTGCTGCGGCTGCGGCGCACCCACCTGCTGCCGGCCGACGAGCAGCAGCTGCGCTGGCTGGCCCGGTCCCTCGGCTACAAGCCCGACCACCGCGGGGAGGCCGTCGACGTCCTGGACGCCGAGCTGGCCCTGCACACCCGCGAGGTGCGCCGGCTGCACGAGAAGCTCTTCTACCGGCCGCTGCTCTCGGCCGTGGCGCGGGTCCCCGGCGACGCCGGGCAGCTGGGGTCGAAGGCGGCCGGCGACTGGCTGCGCGCCCTCGGCTTCGCCGACCCGGACGGCGCCCTGCGGCACATGGGCGCGCTCACCGGCGGGGTGTCCCGGTCGGCGTCGATGCAGAAGTACCTGCTGCCGGTGGTGCTGCAGACCCTGGCCGACAGCGCCGACCCCGACGCCGGGCTGCTGGCCTACCGCCGGGTCAGCGAGGCCCTCGGCGGTAACCAGTGGTACCTGCGGCTGCTGCGCGACGAGGGCCAGGTCGCCGAGCGGCTGGCCCAGCTGCTGGGCTCCAGCCAGTACGTCGCCTCCCTGCTGACCCGCACCCCCGAGGCGCTGCGCATCCTCGCCGACGACGCCGAGCTGCAGCCGCGCAGCGCCGAGACCCTGGTCCGGGCGTGGCGGCAGGCCTCCGCGCGCGCGGCCGACCCGCAGGACGGCGTCCGGGTGCTGCGGGGGCTGCGCCGCTCGGAGCTGCTCCGGGTCGCCGCCGCGGACCTGCTGGGGATGCTCGACGTGCAGCAGGTCGGGCGGGCGCTCACCGACATCGCCGTGGCCACCCTGCAGGTGGGCCTCGACGCCGCGATCCGCGTGCACGCCGCCGAGGCCGGCACCGACCCGGCCGACGTCCCCACCGACGTGGCGGTCATCGGCATGGGCCGGCTCGGCGGCGGCGAGATGGGCTACGGCTCCGACGCCGACGTCCTGTTCGTGCACCGGCCCCGGGCAGGCGCGGAGGAGGCGAAGGCGACGGCCGCGGCCAACGCGATCGCGCACACGCTGCGCCGGCTGCTCGGCGAGCCGGCGCCCGACCCCGCCTTCGAGGTCGACGCCGACCTGCGGCCGGAGGGCCGGCAGGGCGCGCTGGTGCGCAGCCTGGACTCCTACCGCGAGTACTACGAGCGGTGGATGTCGGTCTGGGAGGTGCAGGCGCTGCTGCGCGCCGTCCCGGTCGCCGGCGACGAGGCCCTCGGGACGGCGTTCGTGGAGCTCATCGACCCGATCCGCTACCCCGCCGGCGGGCTGACCGTCGAGCAGGTCGCCGAGATCCGCCGGATCAAGGCGCGGGTGGAGCGCGAGCGGCTGCCTCGCGGCGCCGACCCGGCCACGCACACCAAGCTCGGCCGGGGCGGGCTGGCCGACGTGGAGTGGACCGTCCAGCTGCTGCAGCTGCAGCACGCCGCCGAGGTGCCCGAGCTGCGGCTGCCGTCCACGGTCGGCGCCCTGACCGTGCTGCGGGAGGCCGGCCTGCTGCGCGCCGACGACGCCGACGCGCTGCGGGTGGCGTGGGAGCTGGCCAGCCGCGCGCGCAACGCGGTGTTCCTGGTCCGCGGCCGGCCCAGCGACCAGCTGCCGCGGCCGGGGACGGAGCTGGCCGGCGTCGCCCGCGCCAGCGGCCATGGCCCCGACGTCGACCCCGGCCGGTTCCTCGACGACTACGGCCGCGCCACCCGGCGCGCCCGGGCGGTCGTCGACTCCGTCTTCTACGGGCAGCCGGCCGGGGGCTGAGCGGGACCGAGGTCCCTGGTCGCCGACTGCAGACCGGAGCAGCCTGACCGCAGTCCGCACCGCGGTCGTGGGGGAATCGGCACGGGGGCGCGGATGCGGCCGCGCGGAGGTGATCCGTTGCCCGCCACCCTCGTCCGCTCCCTGTTCGCGGAGTTCCTCGGTACCGCCCTGCTGGTGTTCATCGCCGTCGGCTCGGCGGTTGCCGGCATCGAGCAGCTGGGGCCCCCGGGCGTCGCGCTGACCTTCGGCCTGGTGCTGCTCGCCCTCGCCTACGCCATCGGGCCCGTCTCCGGCTGCCACATCAACCCGGCGGTCACCCTCGGTGTGCTGCTCTCCCGGGGGATGACGCTGCCGGAGGCGGCTGCCTACTGGGTCGTCCAGTTCGCCGGGGGCATCGCGGGGGCGGCGCTGCTGCAGTTGATGGTCAGCCCGTTCGGCGGCGTCACCGACCAGACCGGCGTGCTCGGCAGCAACGACTGGGGGCCGACCATCACCAGGGGTGGTGCGTTCCTGCTCGAGATGCTGCTCACCGCGGCGTTCGTCTTCGTCATCCTGCTGGTGACGGGGAAGGCGGGTGCGCCCGGCTTCGCCGGCCTCGCGATCGGCCTGGCCCTCACCGCGGTGCACCTGTTCGGCATCCCGCTGACCGGCACGTCGGTGAACCCGGCGCGGTCACTGGGGCCGGCGCTGTTCGCCGGCGGCGAGCCGTTGGCACACGTGTGGCTGTTCGTCCTCGCCCCGCTGGTGGGAGCGGTGCTGGCAGTGCTCGTGGCCCGGGTGCTCACCGTCCCGCTGGCGGCGGAGGCCGAGCCGGAGACCGGGGCGCTGGTGGACCGGACGGGAGTGGAGCTGCCGCCGGGGGCTGCGCCCACGCCGCGCGAGCCGTCCGGCGCGCAGCAGGCGGAGCGCCGGGTCCGGGACACCTGACGGATCTGGAGTGCTTGCCTCCCGGGGACGGTCGGGCGGACCATCGGTGCAGACCGCAGTGTCCGGGAGGAGAGCGGCATGTCGGATCCCGTCCACCGTTCGACAGAGCGCACGCGCGGCTACGTCGAGATGTCCCCGGCGGAGAAGCTGATGTGCGAGTGGGAGGCCCGCCACGACGTGGCCGCCCGGGGCGGCCGGGTGGACCCCACGGCGGCACTCCTGCACCACCTCAGCCACACCCGCCGCGAGGAGCTGGAGCACCACCACGAGCACCCCGAGCGCCGGGCCCGCCAGCGCAAGGCGAGCGAGGAGTTCGCCGCCGAGCACCCGTTCACGGCCTCCTGGGTCCGGTGGGGCGAGGACCGGCGCTGACCACTGCCCCGGGAGGGTGACCCGGGTGTGACGCCCGGCCGGGTGGGGCAGGGGGGCAGGGTGCCGCAACCCCTGCCCGCCCCAGCCGATCCGGACCTGCCCGACGACGACGTCCCGGGCCGCGCCGACGGCGCCACCATCACCCCGTACCGGGACGGCCCGCTGATCGTGCGTGGCGACTTCCGGTTGCTCGACCAGGACGGCGCGGAGATCGACCCCGGCCGGGGCACGGTGGCGCTGTGCCGCTGCGGCCGGTCCGGCATCAAGCCGTTCTGCGACGGCACGCACAAGCTGACCGGCTTCACCGCACCGAGCGCGCCGGCCCGGCCCCGGCCGGCTGCCCGCATCGTGCGGGAGGGCCGGCCGGGGTAGCGCCCGGGGCTCCAGGTGCGGGGGTCAGGCGGCCAGGACCCCCTGCCCGCGCAGCCCCGAGCGTCCGGCCTCCCAGGCGCCGAGCAGGTGCCGCGCGGTCAGCCCGTCGACGGCCAGCGAGCAGGCGGCGCCGAAGAGGACGTCGCCAGCCAGGTGCGGCTCCTCGGCCACCAGGGAGCCGCACATGTCCACCGAGGCGATCTGCTCGTGGACGGCGTCGGCCTCCACGTGCTCGTCGTAGAACACCCGGGTCGTCTCGTCGAACCCGAGCCGGCGCAGGCCGGCCGAGTAGCGGCGGGAGGGCTCCGAGGAGGTCATCTCCACGGCGGTGAGGTGGCCGAGCGCGGCACCGCGCCACCGGCGGTGCAGCCCGAACAGCGACATGGTGTTCACCGAGGCGAAGGCGCAGGCGGGCGCGTCGTCCCACAGGGCGCCGTACGTGGCGTCGAGGTCGAGGTCGCGCATCAGGCCGGCGAACAGCTCGCTGTGCATGCGCGCCGGCGCGCCGCCGCCGTACTCGTCGGCCTGGATCTCCACCATGGCCGCCTTCGCCCGGCCGCTGAGCCGGGGGACGGCGAAGGTGTGCGGGTCGCCCTCCTTCAGGTGGTAGACCGACCGCAGGGTCAGGTACTCCCGCCACTGGTCGAGGGAGCCGGAGCGGGCCAGGTACGACGACAGCGACGGGCCGTCGTCGGCGGCGATCAGCTCGGTGAGCTGCCGGTCGATCGGCTCACCGGTGGCCTGCGGGTCGCCGACGAGCTCACGCAGCGCTGCGGTGTGCCGGCGCTCCAGGTGCGCGCGCAGGGTGAGCAGCGCCGGGTCCCACTCCCAGGCCTCGTCGACGCCGTCGAAGCCGCGGTAGTGCAGCTCGTAGCAGACGGCGAGGGCCAGCTGGAGGTCCTCGTCGGCGAGGGGGTCGGCCGCGGTGGCCGCGGTGCGGGCGGCGAGCTCGACGGTGGCGTCGGAGAGGGCTCCGGCGCGCAGGTCGGCGAACAGACCGGCGGTCAGCGGGCCCCGGGGCTCGGGCAGGTGCATGGGTCGAGCATGCCCACGGCCTGCCGGTTCGATGCGCCCGGGCGTGTGATGTCGCTCGGGGGTAGGACATCGGCATGAGCGCCTCCCTCGCCGACCGCGTCGTCCTCGTCACCGGCGGCAGCGCCGGCATCGGCCGCAGCACCGTGGCCCGGCTGGCCGCCGGCGGGGCACGGGTGGTCACCTGCGCCCGGGGCGGGGACCGGCTGGCCGAGGCCCTCGGCTCGCTGCCCCCCGGGGTCACCGGCGTCGTGGCCGACGTCGCCGACGCCGGTGACCGTGCCCGGCTGGTCGAGCGCGTCCTCGACCAGCACGGCCGCCTCGACGCCGTCGTCCTCAACGCCGGCCTGGGCTGGGCCGGGCTGGTCGAGGACATGCCGGGGGAGGTGGTGGAGGGCATGGTCGCGCTCAACCTCACCGGCGTGGTGGAGCTGACCCGGCTGGCGCTGCCGCACCTGTTCGCGGCGGCGGCTCAGCACGGGCGGGCCGACGTGGTGACCGTGGCGTCGGCGGCGGCGTGGTCCCAGGTGCCGCCGCTGACCGTCTACTCGGCGACCAAGGCCGGCGTGCACGGGTTCGTCAAGGGGCTGCGCCGGGAGGTCACCGCCCGCGGCGTGAGCGTGCACACCGTCAACCCCGGGCCGGTCGCCACCGAGTGGCTGGCCCGCGGGCACGGCGCCCCGCCGGCCTCGGACGCCGACGCCCCCGGCCGGCTCTCACGTGGCATCCGCAGCGAGCGGGTGGCCGAGCAGATCGGCCGGTGCCTGACCGCGCCGTGGTCGCGCACCGTCGCGGTGCCGCGGTGGATGGGGCTGGCCCGGCTCGGGGAGGTGCCGCCGGTGGACCGCGCGCTGGACCTGCTGCTGTCCCGGCAGGCCGACCGGATCCGCCGGATCGCCGCCCGGTCGGTCGAGCGGCGGACCGGTCCCCGCGTTTGACGGGTCGGAGCACAGACCCCACGGTGGGGTGTCCGGTCGGTTCCACCGGGAGGGTCCGCATGCACCCCACCGCCCCGCGCCGCGCCACGGTCCTCGCGGCCACGACGTCCACCCTGGCCGCGCTGACCTGCGCCGGCCTGGCCGCCCCGGCGGCGGCCACCCCGGGCCCGCCGCCGGTCGAGGTGCAGCTGCTGGCCCTCAACGACTTCCACGGCAACCTCGAGCCGCCGTCGGGGTCCAGCGGCCGCATCCAGGTCGGCGTGAACGCCGACGGCACGGCGCAGACCGTGGACGCCGGCGGGTCGGCGTACCTCGCCACCCAGCTGGCCCAGCTGGCCGCCGCGCAGCAGGCGGACGACACGGTCACCGTCGCCGCGGGCGACCTGATCGGCGCCTCGCCGCTGCTGTCGGCCGCCTTCCACGACGAGCCCTCGATCGAGGCGATGGGCCTGGCCGGCCTGGACTACGCCAGCGTCGGCAACCACGAGTTCGACGAGGGCCCGGCCGAGCTGCTGCGCATCCAGGACGGCGGCTGCCACCCGGTCGACGGCTGTGCCGACGGCACCCCCTACGAGGGCGCGGACTTCCAGTACCTGTCGGCCAACGCCTTCGTCACCGAGACCGGTGAGCCGCTGCTGCCGCCCTACGCCGTCCACCGGGTGCAGGGCGTGGACATCGGCTTCATCGGCATGACCCTGGAGGGCACCGGCGCCATCGTCAGCCGCGAGGGCACCGCCGGCCTGGAGTTCCGCGACGAGGCGGAGACGGCCAACCGGTACGCCGCCGAGCTGCAGGAGCTGGGCGTCGAGGCGATCGTCGTGCTGCTGCACGAGGGCGGGGTGCAGACCGGCGAGAACGCCTGGGACGTCAACGGCTGCGCCGGCCTCACCGGCCCGGTGGTGGACATCGCCGCCGGCATGGACGACGCGATCGACGTCGTCGTCAGCGGCCACACCCACCAGGCCTACAACTGCGAGCTCTCCGGGAAGCTGGTCACCAGCGGCAGCTCCTTCGGGCGGCTGGTCACCGACATCGACCTGGCGATCGACCGGCGCAGCGGGGACGTCGTCACCGCGGCTGCCGAGAACGTCGTCGTCACGCGCGACGTGGCCGCCGACCCCGCGCAGACCGAGCTGATCGCCCGCTACCGGGCGGCCCTCGGGCCGATCGCGAACGAGGTGGTCGGGACGGCGGCGGTGGACCTCACCCGGGCGCAGGAACCGGTCCTGGACGGCGCGGAGTCCACCCTCGGCAACGTCATCGCCGACGCCCAGCTCGCGGCCACCGACGACGAGGCCGGGGCGGTCGCGGCGTTCATGAACCCGGGCGGGGTGCGTGCCGACCTGCTGGCCGGCGAGGTCACCTACGAGGAGGCGTTCACGGTGCAGCCGTTCGCCAACAACCTCGTGACCCTCGACCTCACCGGGGCGCAGCTGAACTGCCTGCTCGAGCAGCAGTTCGCGGTGGAGAAGGTGCTGTACCCGTCGGCGACCGTGCGCTACCGGGTCGCCGCGGCCGGCGTGCCCGCCCCGGTGGGCGGGGACCCGTGCACCGGCACCCGCGTGCCCGACGAGTCGGTGCAGATCGGCGGCCAGCCGGTGCTCGCCGGGAACACCTACCGGGTCACGGTCAACAACTTCCTCGCCGGCGGTGGCGACGGCTTCACCGTCCTGACCGGGGCCACCAACCCGGTCACCGGGCCCATCGACCTCGACGCGTTCACCGCGTACCTGGGGGCGGGCTCGCCGGTCGCGGCACCGGCGCTGGACCGCATCGGCGCCGGCTGAGGCGGTGGCCCGCCGGCCCCTCGCGGGCCGCCGGCGGCCCTGTGCGGGCCGTCCGGGGAGGGCTACGGTCCCGGCATGGGCGAGGACCCGACGGTCACCGACCCGGGGGCGTACCGGGTGGTGTTCGAGAACGAGCGCGTGCGCGTGCTCGAGTACACCGACGAGCCGGGGTACCGCACCCGACCCCACCACCACCCGGACAGCGTCATGATCACGCTCAGTTCGTTCAGCCGGCGGCTCTACGGCAGCGGCCGCGAGGTGGACGTCGAGCTGCACGCCGGCCAGGCCCGGTGGGTGTCGGCGCAGGAGCACGCCGGGGAGAACACCGGCAGCACCCCCAGCCACTCGATCTTCGTGGAGCTCAAGGAGCCGCGGCCGGCCGCCCCCGAGGTGTCGGCGTCGCTGGGGCCGAGCAGTCCCTGACCGCGGCGCCGGAACACACCCGGCCGGTACCCCTTGTCACGACCGGTCGCGCGCTGTCTCCTGCTCGTCACGTCCCTCGTGCAGCGCCGCGCGCGGGACGGCGAGGAGGGCGCCGTGGACTTCCTGCAGCCGACGTCGTGGGCCGACGCGCTCGCCGCCCGCGCCGAGCACCCGGGGGCCCTGCCCCTCGCCGGGGGCACCGACGTCATGGTGGAGCTCAACTTCGACCGCCGCCGTCCCGCGGCGCTGCTCGACCTCACCCGCGTGCCCGAGCTGCGGGAGTGGACGGCCGACGGCGAGGTGGTGCGGCTCGGCGCCGGCGTCCCCTACGCGCGGGTGATCCGCGAGCTGGGAGCGCAGCTGCCGGGGCTGGCGATCGCCGCCCGCACCGTCGGATCGCCGCAGATCCGGGCGCGGGGCACCGTCGGCGGCAACCTCGGCTCGGCGTCCCCGGCCGGCGACGCACACCCGCCGCTGCTGGCCGCCGGCGCCGTCGTCGAGGTGGCGTCCGCCGCCCGCGGCGTGCGGCGTGTGCCGGTCGCGGAGTTCTTCACCGGCGTCAAGCGCAACGCCCTCGCCCCCGACGAGCTGATCGCCGCCGTCCGGGTGCCGGCCGCCGCCGGGCCGCAGCAGTTCTGCAAGGTCGGCACGCGCAACGCCATGGTCATCGCGGTCGCGGCCTTCGCCGTCGCGCTGCACCCCGACCGGCAGGCCGTCGGCACCGGCATCGGCTCGGCGGCGCCCACCCCGCGGCGGGCGCCGGAGGCCGAGGCGTTCCTGGCCGGGGAGCTGGACTGGGCGTCGCGCCGGCCGCTCCCGGAGGCGGTGGCCGCGGAGTTCGCGCGCCGGGTGGCCGCCGCGGCCTCGCCGATCGACGACGTCCGGGGGAGCGCGGCCTACCGGCGGCACTCCCTCGCGGTGATGGCGCGCCGCGCCGCCACCTGGGCCTGGGACGACCTGAGGAGGGCGGCCTGATGCGCGTGGCCACGACCGTCAACGGCGTCCCGCACGAGGTGGACGACGTCTGGCCGGGGGAGAGCCTGCTCTACGTGCTGCGCGAGCGGCTGGGCCTGCCCGGCGCCAAGAACGCCTGCGAGCAGGGCGAGTGCGGGTCGTGCACCGTCCTGCTCGACGGCGAGCCGGTGTGCGCCTGCCTGGTCGCGGCCGGCCAGGCGGCCGGCCGGCAGGTGGGAACCGTCGAGGGCCTGTCCGACGGCGACCGGCTGCACCCGGTGCAGGAGGCGTTCGTCGAGGCCGGCGCGGTGCAGTGCGGCTTCTGCACACCCGGACTGGTCGTCGCGGCAGCCGACCTGCTGGCCCGGGTGCCCCGCCCCACCGACCCGGAGATCCGCGAGGCGCTGGCCGGCAACCTGTGCCGCTGCACCGGCTACGAGAAGATCCTCGACGCCGTCCGGCTGGCCGCGGAGCGCCGGGCATGACCACCACCGAGGCCGGCGTCCGGACGACCGGGCGGGTCGGCGACAGCGCGCAGCGTCCGGACGGCACGCTCAAGGTCACCGGCGAGTTCGCCTACGCCAGCGACCTCTGGCACGACGACATGGTCTGGGGCGTCACGCTGCGCAGCCCGCACCCGCACGCCCGCATCCGCGGCATCGACGTCTCCGAGGCGCTCGCCGTCGCCGGGGTCACCGCCGTCCTCACCGCCGACGACGTGCCGGGGGAGAACGCGTTCGGCCTCGAGCACGCCGACCAGCCGGTGCTCGCCGCCGACGTCGTCCGCTACGAGGGGGAGCCGGTGGCGCTGGTCGCCGCCGACCACCCGGAGACCGCCCGCCGGGCGGCCCGCCGCATCCGGGTCGACTACGAGGTGCTGCCCGCGCTGACCGACCCCCGCCGCGCGCTGGACGACGACGCGCCGCAGGTGCACCCCGGTGGCAACCTGGTCCGCCACCTGCAGCTGCGCCGCGGCGAGGCCCGGCCGACGGCCCCGGTCGTGGTCGCCCTGGACTTCGAGGTGGGCATGCAGGACCAGGCGTTCCTGGGGCCGGAGTCGGGGCTCGCCGTCCCCGCCGAGGACGGCGGCGTCGACCTGTACGTCGCCACGCAGTGGCTGCACGTCGACCAGCGGCAGGTGTGCCTCGCGCTGGGCCTGCCGCCCGAGAAGGTGCGGCTCACCCTCGCCGGCGTCGGGGGCGCCTTCGGCGGCCGCGAGGACCTCTCGGTGCACGTGCACGCCTGCCTGCTGGCGCTGCGGACCGGCCGCCCGGTGAAGATGAGCTACGGCCGGGAGGAGTCCTTCTTCGGCCACGTGCACCGGCACCCGGCGACGATGACCTACGAGTTCGGCGCCGAGCGCGACGGCACCCTCCGCTACGCGCGGGCCCGCGTGCTGCTCGACGGCGGCGCCTACGCGTCGTCGACCGCGGCGGTCGTCGGCAACGCCGGGCTGCTCGGCCTCGGGCCCTACCGGATCCCGTCGGTGGCCGTCGACGCCTACGGGGTCTTCACCCACAACCCGCCCTGCGGCGCGATGCGGGGCTTCGGCTGCGTGCAGACCGCCTTCGCCTACGAGGCGCTGATGGACGAGCTCGCCGCCGCGGTCGGCGTCGACCCGGTGGAGATCCGGCGGCGCAACGGCCTGCGCGAGGGCGACCGCACCGTCACCGGCCAGGTGGTCGACTCCGCCGCACCCGTGGCCGAGCTGGTGACGCGGGTGGCCGCGATGCCGCTGCCGCCGCCCGCGGACGCCTCCGACGTCCGCTCCTGCCCGGGGGCGGTCTGCAACACCACGCACGGCGAGGGCGTCCGGCGCGGCGTCGGCTACGCGGTGACCTACAAGAACATCGGGTTCTCCGAGGGCTTCGACGACTTCTCCACCGCCCGGGTGCGGCTGGCGGTGGCCGGCGGGGAGGCCACGGTCAGCGTGCACACGGCCGCGGCCGAGGTCGGCCAGGGCCTGGTCACCGTGCAGCAGCAGATCGCCCGCACCGAACTCGGCGTCGAGCGGGTCGTCGTCGTCCCCGCCGACACCGCGGTCGGCTCGGCCGGGTCGACGTCGGCGTCCCGGCAGACCTACGTCACCGGCGGCGCGGTCAAGGCCGCCTGCGAGGCGGTGCGGACGGCGGTGCTGCAGCGGGCCGCCGTCGCGCTGGACCGGCCGGTCGCCGGCCTCCGGCTGGACGGCGAGAAGGTCGTCGGCCCCTCCGGCGAGGTGCTGGCCGGGCTCGCCGACCTGCTGGGGGACGACGCGGTCGAGGAGACCGTCGAGTGGCGGCACCGGCCCACCCACGCCGTCGACCCGGAGACCGGTCAGGGCGACGCGCACGTGCAGTTCGCCTTCTCCGCGCACCGGGCGGTGGTGGACGTCGACGTCGAGCTCGGCCTGGTGAAGGTGGTCGCCCTCGACACCGCCCAGGACGTCGGGAAGGCGGTCAACCCGGACGCGGTCGTGGGCCAGATCCACGGCGGGTCGGCGCAGGGGATGGGCCTGGCGCTGATGGAGGAGGTGGTCGTGGCCGACGGGCACGTGCGCAACCCCTCGTTCACCGACTACCTGCTGCCCACCGTCCTCGACGTGCCGCCGATGCGGGTGGAGGTGCTGGAGAACCCCGACCCGCACGCGCCCTACGGCGTCCGGGGGGTGGGGGAGCCGCCGACCATCTCGTCGGGCCCGGCGGTGGCCGCCGCGGTGCGGGCCGCCTGCGGGCGGCCGCTGCGCCGGGTGCCGATCCGGCCGGAGCACGTCACGGGTACCTGAGCCATGACCGCCCTGGACGTCCCCGTCCCCACGCTCGTCGGGCAGAGCGTGCTGGTCGAGCCCGACGCCGTCCGGATCCTCGACCGCCGGGTGTTCCCCTTCGAGCGCCGCTGGGTGACCTGCCGCGACCACGAGGAGGTCGCCACGGCCATCGAGCAGATGGTCACCCAGAGCCTCGGCCCGCTGTTCGCGGCCGCCGGTGGCATGGTCCTGGCGGCACGCGACGCCGACCGTCTGCCGACGGCGCGGGCACGGCGGGACCTGGTGACCGCCGCCGGCCGCCGGCTGGTCGCCACCCGGCCCACGAACAACGCGATCCGGGACGTCGTGGCGGAGCTGCTCGCGGTCGCCACGGTCACCGCCGACGCGGGGGAGCGCGTCGGGCCGGCCGTCGAGGCGGCCGCCCGGGACCTCGCGGAGCGCACCCGTGCCGCGCACCGGCGTCTCGGTGAGCACGCCGCGGCGCTGGTCCCGGACGGCGCCACGGTGCTGACCCACTGCTGGGCCGAGACCTACCTGACCGAGACGGTGGCCGCCGTCCTGCGCTCGGGCCGGCGGATCGACGCCGTCTGCACCGAGACCCGGCCCTACCTGCAGGGTGCGCGGCTGACGGCCGAGAGCCTCGCCGAGATGGGCGTGGCCACGCGGCTGATCACCGACGGCGCGGCCGCCCACCTGATGAGCCGCGACGAGGTCACGCTGTTCGTGACCGGGGCAGACCGGGTCACTATGGACGGCAGCGTCGTGAACAAGATCGGCACGCTGCAGATCGCCGTCTCGGCGCACGCGTTCGGGGTGCCGTTCGTGGCGCTGGTGCAGGCCCCGGACCGGCAGGCGCCGGACGCGGCCGCCGTCGAGCTCGAGGACCGGGACGGCCGGGAGGTCCTGCACTGCCTCGGGCACCGCACCGCGTCCGAGCGCGTCACCGGCGTCTACCCGGCCTTCGACGTCACCCCGGCCCGCTTCGTGAGCGTCGTGGTCACCGACCGCGGCCGGTTCGCGCCCTGGGACCTCGCGTCCCACCACCGGGCATGAGGGCCGCGACCACGCGGACCGAGGCGGTCGGCCAGCTGGTGGAGGTCGGCCGGCTGGCGGTCGAGCGCGGGCTGGTCCTCGCCAGCGGCGGGAACCTCTCCGCGAGGCTGCCCGGGGAGACCGAGTTCGTGGTGACCGCGGCGGGGACCTGGCTGGACCGGCTCACGCCGGAGGACTTCAGCGTGGTGACCCTCGGCGGCGCGGTGGTGGGCGGCGCCGCGCGGCCCTCCAGCGAGTGGAAGCTGCACCAGCGCACCTACCGCGCGCGGCCGGACGTGAACGCCGTGGTCCACCTGCACCCGCAGCACGCCGTCCTGGTCGACGCGCTCGGCCACCCGATCCGGCTGATCACCCTCGACCACGCGACCTACGTGCGCTCCGTGGGCCGGGTGCCCTACGCCCCGAACGGCTCCGACGCGCTGGCCGACGGCGCCGCCGAGCAGGCCCGCCGGCACGACTGCGTCGTGCTGGCCCACCACGGCTGCTCGGCGCTGGGGCCCGACGTCGGCATGGCCTTCCGCCGGGCGCTCAACCTGGAGGAGGCGGCCACGGCGACCTACCGCGCCCTGCTGCTGGGCGACACCTCCTGCGCCTTCCCGGCCGCCGCGCTCGGGGACCTCCACTCCCCGCCCTGACCACCCGGCCGGGCCGGGTCACCCGCGCACGGCTTCGGGGGAGGCCGCGTCCGCGGTGTGTGCACTGGTCGTGGTGAGAGGCCCGCCGACGCCACGGGGAGTGCGCAGACCGGCCGCGGGTCCCCGTGCGCCGGGGGCGCCGTCCGGCCCGCCCTGGGACCATCTCCGGCGTGCCGTTCGAGTCCGCCGACCTCGTCGTCCGCCGGGTGGACGCGGAGACCTGGGCGGTGGTCGAGCCGCTGGTCTACCGCGGCAAGCGCGACCGCTTCGTCGTCCCTGCCGGGTTCCGCACCGACTTCGCCACCGTGCCGCGGCTGGTGACCTGGCTGGTGCCGCGGTTCGGGGCCTTCACCCTGGCGGCGGTGCTGCACGACTGGCTGTGCACCGAGGGCATCACCTCCGGCGTCGTCACCTCCCGGGAGGCCGACGGGCTGTTCCGGCGGGTCCTGCGGGAGAGCGGGGTGCCGGTGCTGCGCCGCTGGCTCATGTGGACCGGCGTCCGGTGGGGCGCGCTGGCCGACCCCGTGCGGCGTCCCGGGTGGCCGGCCAGCGCCGGCGGCGTCCTCGCCATCTCGGTGCTCGCCGCGCCGCTCGTCGTCCCGCCGGCGGTCGTGATCGTGCCCGGCCTGCTGGTCTACGCAGCCGCCGAGTGGGTGGTCGGCCGGTTCGTGCCGGCCGGCACCGAGCCGCTGGTGGTCCCGACGCGCACCCCGGTGCCGCCGGACGGGCGCTGACGGGGCGCGGCCCCGTCCCGGGCCGCTCAGCCGCCCTTGCGGCGGGCGAACACCAGGCCCGCCACCTCGGCCGCGCCGGCGGCCAGCAGCACCCGGGCCATCTCGCGGAGGGAGTAGCCCTCGGAGTACACGTCGTCGACGACGAGGACCCGTGCGCCGGCCACGCGCTCCGGTTCCGGCACCGACAGCGCGCTGCGCAGCTCACCCTCCGCGATCTGCCGGCGGGCCTCCACGCCGATCCCGAGGAAGCGTCCGGTGGGGCCGGACTTCGCGATCAGGCAGGGGGCGAACGGCCACTCGGGGCCGGTCCGGTCGGCGGCCTCGACGACCAGCCGCAGGTAGTCCCACAGCCGGACGGCCCGCGGCCCCACGTAGATCGCACCGGTCGTGATGACGTCGAAACGGGACATCTCCTCGCGGCGGTCCTCCAGGAACCCGACGAGGATGCGACCCAGCACCTCCGCCCAGCTGCGGTCCTCGCCGTACTTGTAGGCGTACACGGCGTTCCACATCGCCTCCGGTTGCTCGGACACGGTGTAGATGCGGGAGAAGGAGCGGTCGTCGAGCCCGCACACGGTGTTCGGGCAGCGGCCGCCGTCCACTGGCTGCCCGCAGACCGCGCACCCGTCGGGTCCGGGGGCGGCGGGCTCCCCGCGGCAGCAGGTGAAGCAGATGACCGGCGTCCCCGACGCGCGGTAGGCGCACGTCTCGCAGGCGTCGAAGCCGGCCGGGGACGGCTGCAGCGTCGCGAGGTCGATCGGCATCCAGGACCTGCTTTCGGGGACCGCTGCGGAGCGCGGACAGGAGCCGCGACCCTAGGGCAGGGACGGTCCCGCGGTCGACGGGCACGGACACCGTGCCGCAGGGGGCTGCGCCCCCGACGGGACTCGACCAAGCTCACGCCATGACCGACTCCTCCGGGCCGCCGTTCCGCGCCGACCACGTCGGCAGCCTCCTCCGACCGCCGGACCTGCTCGACGCCCGCGCCCGCTTCGCCGCCGGCGAGATCGACGCCGCCGAACTGCGCGGCATCGAGGACCGGGCGATCGCCGACGTCGTCCGCCTGCAGCGGGACGTCGGGCTGCACACCGCCACCGACGGGGAGTTCCGCCGCGCCACCTGGCACATGGACTTCATCTACGCGATCAACGGGATCACCAAGGTGGAGGGGGAGGGGCGGCCGGTCCACTTCCACAACGCCGCCGGGGACATCGACTGGGTGCCGGCCGGGCTGCACGTCGACGGGCCGCTGTCGATCGACGAGCCGATCTTCGGCGCCGACTTCGCCTACCTGCAGTCGGTGGTCGGCGAGGGGCAGACGGCCAAGCTGACGATCCCGTCGCCGTCGATGGTCCACTACCGCGGGGGTGCGGCGGCCATCGACCCGGCGGTCTACGCCGACGAGGACGCGTTCTGGGACGCGCTGTCGGCGGCCTACCGCCAGCAGGTGCAGGGCATCGCCGCGCAGGGGTGCACCTACCTGCAGCTGGACGACACCAGCCTGGCCTACCTCAACGACCCCGCCCAGCGGGCCGAGCTGGCCGAGCAGGGCCGCGACGCCGAGCACCAGCACGAGCGCTACATCCGGCAGATCAACGCCGCCCTGGCCGGCCGCCCCGAGGGCCTGGCCGTGACCACGCACCTGTGCCGGGGCAACTTCCGCTCCTCGTGGGTCGCCGAGGGCGGGTACGACTTCGTCGCCGAGGCGCTGTTCGGCGGACTCGACGTCGACGGCTTCTTCCTGGAGTACGACGACGCCCGCTCCGGCGGGTTCGAGCCGCTGCGGTTCGTGCCGCCCGGCAAGCGGGTGGTGCTCGGGCTGGTGACCAGCAAGCGCCCCGAGCTGGAGGACAAGGACCAGCTCAAGCGGCGGATCGAGCAGGCGTCGGAGTTCGTGCCGCTGGAGCAGTTGGCGATCTCGCCGCAGTGCGGGTTCTCCTCGACCGTCGAGGGCAACGCGCTGACCCGCGACGAGCAGATCGCCAAGCTCGCCCTGGTCGTGGAGACCGCCCAGGAGGTCTGGGGCTACGCCTGATCCTCGGGCCACCCTCACCCCGCCGTCGCCGTCCTCACCGCGCGAGGCGAGGACGGCGACGGCGCGGTGAGGACGGCGGTCCCCATCCGCTCCGGTGGTGGGGCCGGGCGGGACGCCGCATGATCGTCCTGACTGCGGGCGGCGTCGTCCGGGCGCCGCCCGGCACGCAGGGAGGGCGCTCATGTCGACGACCGTCAGCAGGGACGACACCGGCGGAGGGCTGCCTCCCGACGGCGACGTCCGCCGTCGCCCGACGCTGAAGTCCGTGGTGGTCTGGGTGCTGGTGGCCGCGGTGGGCGCGGTGGCGTGGACGGTGCTCGCGCTCGCGCGCGGGGAGACGGTGTCGGCGCTGTGGATCCTGTTCGCCGCGCTGTGCTCGTACGCGATCGCCTACCGCTTCTACGCGAAGTTCATCACCCGCCGCGTGCTGCGGGTGGACGACCGGCGAGCCACCCCGGCCGAGCGGCTGCACAACGGCGTGGACTTCGACGTCACCGACCGGCGGGTGCTCTTCGGGCACCACTTCGCCGCGATCGCCGGTGCCGGGCCACTGGTCGGTCCGGTGCTCGCCGCCCAGATGGGCTACCTGCCGGGCACCATCTGGATCATCGTCGGCGTCATCTTCGCCGGCGCCGTCCAGGACATGACCGTCCTGTTCTTCTCGATGCGGCGCAACGGCAAGAGCCTCGGCCAGATGGTGCGCGAGGAGATCGGGATCGTGGGTGGCATCGCCGCCCTCATCGCCGTCTTCGCGATCATGATCATCATCCTGGCGGTGCTGGCGCTGATCGTGGTGAACGCGCTCGCCGAGTCGCCGTGGGGCGTCTTCTCCATCGCGCTGACCATCCCGATCGCACTGTTCATGGGCGTCTACCTGCGCACCATCCGGCCCGGCCGGGTGCTCGAGGCCACCGCGATCGGCGTCGTCCTGCTGCTCCTCGCGGTCATCGGGGGTGGCTGGATCCAGGACACCCCGCTCGCCGAGGCGCTGACCCTCTCCAAGGAGTGGCTGGTCCTCGCCCTGGTCGTCTACGGGTTCGTCGCCTCGGTGCTGCCGGTCTGGCTGCTGCTCACGCCCCGCGACTACCTGTCGACGTTCATGAAGGTCGGCGTCATCGTCCTGCTGGCGATCGGCCTCCTCCTCGCCCGGCCGGTGCTGGCGGCCGACGCCGTCACCGAGTTCGCCCGGGAGGGCACCGGCCCCGTCTTCGCAGGGTCGCTGTTCCCCTTCGTGTTCATCACCATCGCCTGCGGCGCGCTGTCGGGCTTCCACGCCCTGATCTCCTCCGGGACGACGCCGAAGATGGTGGCCAAGGAGAGCCAGGTCCGCCTGATCGGCTACGGCGGGATGCTGATGGAGTCCTTCGTCGCCATCAGCGCGCTGATCGCGGCCGTGGTGATCGACCAGGGGCTCTACTTCGCGATGAACAGCCCGGCCGGCGCCACCGGCGGGACGGTGGAGTCCGCGGCCGCCTACGTCAACGGGCTGGGCTTCGACACGACGGCCCAGGACCTCGCGGCGGCGTCCGCGGCGGTGCAGGAACCCAGCCTGATCTCCCGCACCGGCGGCGCCCCGACCCTGGCGGTCGGCATCGCCAACATCCTGTCCGACGCGTTCGGCTCCGGGATGGCGGCCTTCTGGTACCACTTCGCGATCATGTTCGAGGCGCTGTTCATCCTGACGGCCGTCGACGCCGGCACCCGGGTGGGCCGGTTCATGCTCCAGGACACGATCGGCAACGTCTGGAAGAAGTTCGGCGACCTGTCGTGGCGGCCGGGCAACGTCATCGCCAGCGCCCTCGTCGTCGCGCTCTGGGGCTACATCCTCTACGTCGGCGTGACCGACCCCCTCGGCGGCGTCAACCAGCTGTTCCCGCTGTTCGGCATCTCCAACCAGCTCCTGGCCGCGATCGCGCTGACGCTGGTCACCGTGCTGCTGATCAAGCACGGCCGGCTCAAGTACGCGTGGGTGACGGCGATCCCGCTGGCCTGGGACCTCGTGGTCACCATGACCGCGAGCTACCAGAAGGTCTTCTCCTCCGACCCCGCCGTCGGGTACTTCGCCCAGCGGCAGCGCTACGCCGACGCCCGGGCCGCCGGGGAGGTGCTGGCACCGGCCCAGGACCCCGCGCAGATGGACCAGATCGTCTTCAACTCCACCCTCAACGGCATCCTGCAGGCGGTCTTCGCCCTGCTCACGCTCGTCGTCGTCGTCAACGCGATCGTGGTCATCGCGCGGGCGATCCGGGCCGGCGGGTTGCCCACCACCGAGGAGCCGGCGGTCCGGTCGGAGATCGTCGAGCCCTCCGGCCTCTTCCCGACCGCCGAGGAGCGGCGGGCGATGGCGGAGCACGAGCGGCTGGTGGGTGCGGGCCGGCCGAGCGCGGGGAGCGGGTCATGAGCGTGGGGGAGGTCGCCGTCCGGACCTGGCGCGGTGTGCGCTGGTACCTGCGCGAGTGGAGCGGGGAGGCCCGCTGGGACGACTACCTGCGGCACTGCGCCGAGCACGGGCACCAGCCGATGACCCGCCGCGAGTTCGAGCGGCGGCGGGCCGACGCCCTGGAGCGGACGCCGGTCAGCCGCTGCTGCTGACGCCGTACCGAGGCCCCCGACCCGGGAACGGGGCGGGGCCTCGGCGGGTCCAGACTTCAGCCGCGCAGCGCGGGGAACTGGTCGTCGCGCCACTCGCCGGGCCGCGGCCCCTCGACGCCGGCCAGTTGCTCCTCCCGGCCGCGCAGCTCCACGCGGCGGATCTTCCCGGAGATCGTCTTGGGCAGCTCGGCGAACTCCACCCGGCGCACCCGCTGGAACGGCGCCAGGTGCTCGCGGGCGTAGCGCAGGATCGCCAGCGCCGTCTCCTCGGTCGGCTCGTGCCCGGGGGCCAGCGCCACGTAGGCCTTCGGCACGGCCAGGCGCACCGCGTCCGGCGCGGGGACGACGGCCGCCTCGGCCACCGCCGGGTGCTCGATGAGCACCGACTCCAGCTCGAACGGGCTGATCTTGTAGTCCGAGGCCTTGAAGACGTCGTCGGTGCGCCCGACGTAGGTGATGTAGCCGTCGGCGTCCCGGCTGGCGATGTCGCCGGTGTGGTAGTAGCCGCCGGCCATGGCCTCGGCGTTGCGCTCGGCGTCGCCCTGGTAGCCGGTCATCAGCGGCAGGGGGTGCGCCGACAGGTCCAGGCAGATCTCGCCCTCGCCGGGGCCCTCGACCGGGCGGCCGGTGAGCGGGTCGACCAGCGCCACCGGGACGCCGGGCAGCGGCCGGCCCATCGAGCCGGGCAGCACCCGCGCCTCCGGGGTGTTGCCGACCTGCGCGGTGGTCTCGGTCTGCCCGTAGCCGTCGCGGATGGTCAGCCCCCAGGCGCGCCGCACCTGCTCGATCACCTCGGGGTTGAGCGGCTCGCCGGCGCCGATCACCTCGCGCAGCGCGCCCGGGCCGCCGGAGAGGTCGGCGTTGATGAGCATCCGCCACACCGTGGGCGGCGCGCAGAACGAGGTCACCCCGTGCGTGCGGATGCTCTCCAGCAGTGTCGCCGGCTCCAGCCGCTTGTAGTTGTGCAGGAAGACCGTCGCCTCGGCGATCCACGGGGCGAAGAAGCAGGACCAGGCGTGCTTGGCCCAGCCGGGGGAGGAGACGTTGAGGTGGACGTCGCCCGGCTGCACGCCCAGCCAGTACATCGTGGTCAGGTGGCCCAGGGGGTAGGAGACCTGGGTGTGCTCGACCAGCTTGGGCCGGGAGGTCGTGCCGGAGGTGAAGTAGAGCAGCAGCGGGTCGCCGGGGGCGGTGCCCGGGTGCGCGGCGGGCCCGGCCTCGAGCTGCTCGGCCTCGCGCAGGTCGGCCCACCCCTCGGCCGGGCCGACGCTGAGCCGGGTGTAGTCGCCGGGCACCGAGTCGAACTTGGCGGTGTCGACGGCGTTGCACAGCACGTGGCGGGCCCCGCCGCGGCCGACCCGGTCGGTGAGGTCGTTCGGACCCAGCGCCGTCGTCGTCGGCATGATGACCGCGCCCAGCTTCATGATCGCCAGCATCGACTCCCACAGCTCGACCTGGTTGCCGAGCATGAGGAGCACGCGGTCGCCCCGCCGCACGCCCCGGGCGGCCAGCCACGCGGCGACCTGGTCGGAGCGGCGGGCCATCTCGTCGAACGTCCGCGAGGTGGTGCTGCCGTCGTCCTCGGCGAGCACGAGCGCCGGCCGGCCGTTGCCGCGGGCGATCGCGTCGAACCAGTCCACCGCCCAGTTGAAGCGGTCGCCGAGGTCGGGCCAGCGGAACTCGGCCACGGCTCGGTCGTGCTGTCCCCGCAGGGCGAGCAGCTGGTCACGGGCGGCGCGGTAGGCATCGGTCGCGGTCATGGTCGGGGAGTCTGCTCTCCGTCGGCGGTCCGGGGGAGGCGCGCGGTCGCCATGCGGACGGCGAGGACGCCGAGGACGGCGAGGCCGAGCAGCAGCGACGCGACGACGAGGGCGACACCGGCTCCCGGCGTCCCCGGCCGGTCGTGGACGTGCCCGCCGCCCGCGGCGACCGGCGCGTGGACGGCGAGCATGCCGAGGTCCAGCGCGACGGTGGTGCCCCACACCCGGGGCGCCGGCGCCCGCCACAGGTGCCAGGCGCACGGCAGGCAGGCCAGCCCCATCCCGGCCATGGCCAGGGAGGTCAGCGAGCCGGTGTCCAGCGCGGTGGCGTGCACCCCGGCCGAGGCGAGCGCGAGCACGGCGGCCAGCCGCCCGACGACGGTGACCTCAGCGCGCACCCCGCCGATCATGGGGCCGTCACCGGCGCCACGGAAGACCCGCCGCGCAGACGGCGTCACTCCGCTCGCGCAGTGGGCCGAGGCCGACCGGTCGGGTTCGCCGAGCGGCTGGGCCCGCTGCTCGGCTGACCGCCATCAGCTCTCGACAGGAACGGCGTCCGGGGACGTGACGGGGAGGTGGAGGGTCACGGAGAGCCCCTGCCCGGACGGCGCCTCCGTGATGTCGACGCGCCCGCCGTGGGCCGCGGCCACGGAGGCCACGATGGCCAGGCCCAGGCCCGCGCCACCGCCTCCGGCCCGGGTGCGGTCGAGCTGGGCGAAGCGCTGCGTCAGCCGCTGCCGCTCCTCGGGCGGGACGCCGGGGCCGTCGTCGGTCACGGTGATCGCGGTTCCGTCCGGATCCGCGGTGATCGCCAGATCGACGTGCCCGCCGTCGGGGGCGTGGCGGACGGCGTTGTCCAGCAGGTTGGCCAGGGCGCGGGTCAGGGCGCGCCGGTCGGCGCGCACCACGGAGTCGCCGGAGCCGGTCACGGTGATGTCGCGCCGCCCGGCGAGGGCGCGGAAACCCGGCAGCAGGCCGGCGGCCACCTCGGCCACGTCGACGAGCGTGCCGGGGGTGACGTGTCCGGCGTCGGCCCGCGCCAGCAGGAGGAGGTCGTCGACGAGGTGGCCGAGGCGGTCGGTCTCCTCCAGCGCACTGTCCAGGGCTCCGGCGAGCCGGCCGGGGCCGGCGTGCTGGCGGGCGAGTTCCAGTTCGGCACGGAGGATCGCCAGCGGCGTGCGCAACTCGTGACTGGCGTCCGCGGTGAACTCCCGCTCCCGCAGGCGGGCGTCGGCTATCCGGTCGAGCAGTCCGTTGAGCGTCGTGCCCAGCAGGAAGACCTCGTCGCGCGTGGCCGGTACGGCGAGCCGGGGGAACGGGTCGCTGGCGCCCAGAGCGGCGGCGTCTGCGGTCATCCGGGCGACGGGGTGCAGGCCCCGCCGCGCGACCAGCCAGCCCGCGACGCCCGCCAGGAGTGCCGCCACGGGGGCCAGGGTGAGCGTCATCCGCAGCAGGCCCGCCTGGGCGTCGGAGACGGACTCCAGGGTCGCCACCACGACCAGGACCCGGTCGGGGTCCTGCTCCAGCGGCACCGCGAGGGCCCGCTGGTCCTGACCGTCGGCGAAGACGTCGGAGAACGTCGGCCCCTCGGTCAGCACCGCGCTCGCCTGCGCGCCGGTGATCAGCGGTTGCTCCCGCATCTCCACTCCCGAGCCGTCGACCAGCCGTCCGCCGGCGGTGACCACCTGGCTCTCGAAGCGCACGGACTCCACCCCACCGAGGCGGTCCTCGTCGATGTCGTCGGCGTCGACGGCAGCGGACCCGCGGTCGTCGAGGATGTCGGCTGCGGCGACCAGGCCACGGTCGACGTCGCCGCGCAGCATCTCGCCGAGTCCGACGTAGGCCATGGCGGCGAACCCGGCCAGGACGAGCAGGAACACGCTCCCGTACGTGGCACCGAGCCGCACGCTGATCGGCAGCGGGCGGAGCGGGCCGGCCTCGCCGGGGGTCACCGCGGTGGCCCCAGGCGGTAGCCGACGCCCCGGACGGTGTGGATCAGCTCCACCCCGAACCGGCGGTCGACCTTGTCGCGGAGGTTCTTCACGTAGACGTCGACCACGTTGGACCCGACGTCGGGGGACCCGTCCCACACCTCCTCGAGGACCTCGGTGCGGCTGAGCACGCGCCCCCGCCGCTGCAGCAGCAGCCACAGCAGCGAGAACTCGCGCGGGGACAGTTCCACGCGGACGCCCTCCACCGTCGCTGACCGGGCCACCGGCTCGAGCTCCAGGGGACCGCAGCGCAGGACCGCCGGGCGCAGCGCCGAGCCGCGGCGGACCAGTGCCCGCACGCGGCTGACCAGCTCGCTGAGGGCGAAGGGCTTGACCAGGTAGTCGTCGGCGCCGGCGTCCAGTCCGCGCACGCGGTCGGCGACGGAGTCCCGGGCCGTGAGGATGAGGACCGGGGTCCACACCTCGGCGTCCCGCAGTCGGCGCAAGACCTCGAACCCGTCGAAGCCGGGGAGCATGACGTCGAGCACGACGGCGTCGTAGGCGTGCCGGCCGGTCTCCTCCACGGCCGCCGGCCCGTCCCCGGCGCCGTGCACGTCGAAGCCCGCCTCCTGCAGGCCCTCGCGGAGCAGGGCCTGCATCTTCAGCTGGTCCTCGACCACGAGCACCCGCACGACGCCACCTCCGGACCGGTGCCAGTGTGGGTGTCCTCTGCCGTCGGCTCAAGACGCCGGGAGCCCCCTGCGCAGGGGGGCGGCGGGACGCGACACGCGGGACTCTGAGAATTCGTTCATCTCGGGACTGGAACTGCCGGGTTCGGATCGCTACCGTCTCGTTACCCGGATTCCACCTCGTGTTCAGGTGGAGTTCGCAGTACCGGCAGGTGGGATCCAGGCGCCCCGTGGGGGCGTGGACACCTTGGTCCCGACGTCTCCCTGTCGCGCCCACATCCCAGGTGCATCGGCGCGGGCTCACGCGTCCGTCGCCGCATGCCCATCGCCGCTCTCCCCCCTGGCGAGGTGACGAGTTCGTGGTACAGGTCCCGGCCTCCGGACGGCCGCTGCGGGTGCTGTTCGCCAGTGCCGAGGCCTATCCCTTCGCGAAGGTCGGCGGGCTGGCCGACGTCAGTGGCGCGCTGCCGAAGGCCCTGGCGGAGCTGGGCCTCGACGTGCGGCTGGTCATCCCGGGGTACCAGGGGCTCGGCGGCACACCGGTGGCGACGCTCGACGTCCCGTTCGGCCAGGTCGACGAGCGGGTCGTCGTCCGCCGGCTGGCGGGGGTGGGCGGGGTGGAGGTCCTCACCGTCGGCGTCACGGAGTGGTTCGACCGGGAGGCCCCGTACGGCTACCAGGACGAGGACGTGCTGCCCTTCGTCCTGTTCTCGAAGGCGGTCACGGCTCTGGCCGCGCAGGGACCGTGGCGGCCCGACGTCGTCCACCTCAACGACTGGCACAGCGGGCTGGTCGCCCAGGAGGCCCGGCAGGGGGTCCACCGGCGCGCCCTGGACCGGACCGCGGTCGTGTTCACCATCCACAACATCGCCTACCAGGGCCGGGTCGGAGCGGCCACCGACCAGCTCATCGGGCTCCCGGCGGCAGGCTCGCTGCTGGAGCGGGGCATCACCTTCGCCGACCGCGTCACGACCGTGAGCCCGCGGTACATGCAGGAGATCCTCACCCCCGCGCAGGGCGCCGGGGTGGACGAGTTGCTGCGGGCCAGGGGAAGCCATGCGCGGGGGATCCTCAACGGGGTCGACTACGACGAGTTCGACCCGCGCCGGGACCCGTGGATCGACACCCGCTACGACGGTTCCTTCGTCGCCGGCAAGCGCGCCAACAAGGCGGTCCTGCAGCAGGTCAGCGGTCTCGAGCCGGTGCCGGACCGTCCGCTGTTCGGCATGGTCGCCCGCCTGGTGTCGCAGAAGGGCGTCGGCCTGCTGACCTCGGCGGTGGACCAGATCGTGGCCCGGGGCGGCCAGCTGGTCGTGATGGGGGAGGGGACGGAGCGATACCGGCGGGACCTCTTCGCCGCCACCCGGCGGCTGCGGGGCAGCGTCGCCTACCTGCCCACGGCGCGGGAGTCGATGGCCCGCAGGGTGTACGCCGGCGCGGACCTGTTCCTCGCCCCGTCGGTCTTCGAGCCGTGTGGGCTCACCCCGTTGATCGCGCTGCGCTACGGGACCATCCCCGTCGTCCGGCGGACCGGCGGGCTGGCCGACACGGTGCGCGACTACGCCGACGACCCCGACACCGGGCTCGGCTTCGTGTTCGTCCAGCGCCGGGTCGCCTCGATGCTCGCGGCGGTGGACACCGCGCTGGCGGTCTACCGGCGGCCGGAGGCGTGGCACCGCCTGCAGCGACGCGCGATGGCGGCGGACTTCTCCTGGCGCACCCCTGCGCGGGAGTACGCCGGCGTGTACGAGGAGGCGGTCCGTGCGCGCCGGACCCCGGAGGCCCCGCAGCGCACCGAGGCCCCCGCCGCCCACCCGCGCCGGGCGCGGCGGCGCCCGGCGCCCCTGCCGCTGGCGCTGGTGCACCACGCCAACCAGTTCCTGGTCACCGACGGCTACCCGGACCGGGAGGGGCTCGGCGCGCTCGTGGCCGGGTACTCCGCGCTGCTCCGGCTCCACGAGCGCTACCGCATCCCGGTCAACCTGCACCTGTCCGGGACCCTGGTGGAGGCGGCCGCCTGGTCCGGCCCCGGGCTCCTCGACGACGTGCGGCGACTCCGCCGCGCCGGGCTGCTCTCGCTGGTCGGCGGGACCTACGCGGAGAACGTCCTCACGGCGTTCGACCCGGAGTACAACCGGCGCCAGCTCGAGGAGCTGTTCTGGCTGTACGAGCGTCACCTGGGCTGCCGGCCGGAGGAGCTGGAGATCTGCTGGGTGCCCGAGCGCGTGTGGGACACCGACCGGCTCGCCGGGGTGCTCACCGACCCGTCGCTGCCCAACGGCGGGTACCGGTACGTCCTGCTCGACGACCGCCTGCTCTACCCCGTCCACGGCGAGGGCGGCGTGGACGACCGCGCCGACTTCGACGGCGCCGACCCGGCCGGCCCGCCGCCGGCCGACGCCCTGCGCCCGTACACGATCGCCGGCGGCAACGGCCTGCAGGTCGTGCCCATGTCGACCCGGCTGCGCTACTGGCTGCCGCCGGAGGACCGCAGCCACTGGCGCAGCCTGGCCCGGGTGGCCGAGTTGCCCACGGCCCCAGGTGACGACACCGTGCTCGTCTACGCCGACGACATGGAGAAGAGCGCCGGGGTGGGCCCGTGGCACCCCAGCGCCCTGGGTCGCTACGAGGCGTTCCTCCGCTGGCTCACCGCCCAGCCGAACCTGGCACCGGTCCCACTGCCGACGTGGTTGCGCGAGCGCCGCCGGGATCCGGGTACCCGCGTCCTGCAGCGCGGCACCTTCGTGGAGTTGGCGCACGACTGGCACGCGGGTGAGGACTACCGCGGCTGGTCCGAGGACGAGGCGTGGCGGCCCTTCCGGGACCACCTCGCCCGGGCCCGGCAGGCGGTGGCCCGGGCGGAGTCCGTCGGCGCCGAGCCGAGGCTGACCGCCCTGGCCTGGAAGCACCTGCTGGCCTCGGGATACGAGACGGCCTGGCACGACACCGATCACCCGGGCCGCCCCCCGGCCGCCTGGGCCAAGGCGGTCGCCAGCCACGCCCGTGCCGCCACCGTGCTGGCCGCCGCGGCCCGGTGGCTCGGGCAGCCCCTGCGTCCCGTCGGCGCCGCTCTGGTCGACGTCGACGAGGACGGGACCGACGAGCTGGTCGTGCACAACCGGCGCCTGTTCGCCGTGCTCGCGCCCGAGCACGGCGGCCGGCTGGTGTACCTGGCCTGCCGCGACCGGGACGGCGGGGTGCTGGTGGTCGGCAACCCGACCGACGACTGGAACCGCCAGGAGGACCTCAACCGGTACATGGACGCCCCGGCCAACCACCCCGGCGCGCTCGCCGACGGCGGTGCCGTGCACGACCGCTTCGCGGCGACGGTCCGCCTGGAGGACGACGCGGTGCGGGTGGACCTGGTCGACGTCGAGGACGCCAGCCCCTCCGCCGGGCTGCGCAAGCAGATCCTGCTCGACGAGGACGCCGCCGTGCTGCTGGTGCGCTACGACCTCCCCCCGACCATGACCGGTGCCGTCGTCGACACCTGCCTCTCCCCGGACTACTACTCGTTGCTGCGCTTCGGCGCGGGAGCGGTGCATCGGCAGGGCGGTGCCTGCTGGCGCGGGGCCCGCACCGGGCGCGTCGGGGCCTGGGTCGCCCTGGCGCCCGACGAGAGCACCTGCTTCGGCGAGCCGCCCGGACCGCACCCGGGGCACGGGGTGCTCGTCCGCGTGCAGGCCGCGACGGACTCGTTCCACCTCGTGGTGGGCACCGGGGACGTCGACGAGGCCACCGCGGCGACGGCGGTCGCGGCGGCTGGCGAACGGCTGGCCCGGACGGCGGTGCCGATGGCGGTCCTCGCATGAGTTCCGGGACCGCGCAGGCGGCATCCGCCGACGGCCGGCGGGCCGAGCGGCTGGCCGCGGCCGAGTCCCTGCTGCTCCGGCCACCGCCGCTGGACGCGCTCCCGCCCGGGCGGGTGGAGGTCCTGACCCGCTCGGTCGTGCACGCCTCCCGGAGCCGGCCGGTGGTCCGGTGGACGGTGACCCTGGACTCCGGCGCCGGCCCCTCGGCCCCGCTGGCGGTCATCGGCAAGGGCTACCGCAAGGGGGGCGGAGCGGAGGCGCGGGAGCTGCTGGACGGCCTGCGGCGGGCCGGGCTCGACGCGCCGGACCTGCAGGTGCCCGCGGCGTACGGCTACGACCCCGCCCGGCAGCTGCTGGCGCAGGAGGAGGCGCCGGCGACGACGCTGCACGACCTGCTGGCCGGGAACCCGGGGGAGGCGGCACCCGACGCGGAGCGCACCGGGCGCTGGCTCGCCCGCCTGCACGCCGTCCGCGGGGTGCCGCTGCCGGAGCTGGCGGTGGACTTCGAGCGGCACAAGCTCGCCGAGTACGCCGCGGCGCTCGCCGAGGTCCTGCCCGGCGCGGCTCCCCGGCTGGCCCAGCTCACCCGGGGCACCCTCGCCGGGCTGGCCGCCGGCGGCGCCGCGGGGGTGGTGACCCACGGCGACTTCCAGCCCAAGAACATCCATCTCGACCGCTCGCGCATCGTGGTCATCGACTTCGACCGGGCCGCCCGGGCGCCGGCCGCCCGCGACCTGGGCCACTTCATCGGCCAGACCTTGACCATGGCCGCGGCACGGCACGGGGACCTCGGGTGCGCCCGGAGCTGGGTGTCGGCGTTCGTACGCGGGTACACCGGCAACGGCGGCGCCCCCGACGCCGTCCGCGCGGCCCCGGCGTACGTGGCCCGCACCTTCGCCGAGGTCCTCTTCTACCGGCTCGTGGTCCGCCCGGTGCGGGACACCGCCTTCGTGCCGGACTGGCTCACCGCCTGGGCGGCGGCGGTGGACGGAGCCGTCGGAGGGCTCCGGTGACGCAACCCGGGGCCGCGGCCGGCGAGGTCGGCACGCACGCCGCGGTCGGCGCCTCGCCCATTCCCGTCATGCCCGCGCGCGTGATCCTGCGGACCTTCGGGCCCTTCCTGCGGCCGCAGTGGCCCTGGTGCGTGCTGGCCGGGGTGCTCGCCGTCGCCGGGACGGGGGTGGGGCTGCTCAAGCCGTGGCCCCTGAAGTACCTCTTCGACGAGGTGCTGCTGCCCGGCGGGGGGCCGGTCCGCCCGGATGTCGGAGGCGTCCTCGTCGCCGTCGTCGTGGCGCTGGCCGGCCTGACCGTGCTCGACTCCCTGGTGGGTGCCGCCCGCACCTACACCCTGACGTTCGTCGGCGAGCGCGTGGCCGGCGCCATCCGGACGCGCCTGTACGAGCACCTGCAGCGGTTGCCGCTCAGCTACCACGAGCGGACGCCGACCGGTGAGCTCACCACCCGCCTGACCGGCGATGTCGACAAGGTCCGCGGGCTGATGACCGGGACCCTCGTCGACGCCACGACCAACGTGCTCACCCTGGCCGGCATGGCGGGGGTGCTGCTGGTCCTGGACTGGCAGCTCAGCCTGGCCCTGCTGCTGGTGCTCCCGCTGCTGCTGATGACCGTCACCCGCTTCCGCGCCCGCATCCGCGCGGTGGAGGAGGGGGCGCGCGAGGTCGAGGGCGACCTCGCCGCGGTGGCCCAGGAGACGCTGGTGGCGGTCAAGCTGGTCAAGGCCACCGGCCGGGAGGAGCACGAGACGCGGCGGTTCCGCGGCCACTCCGACGCCTCGGTCGCCGCGGTGCTGCGGACGGCGCGGACGAGCGCGGCCTTCGGGGCGGCGGTCGACGCGGTGGTGGCCGTGGCCGTCGCCGGGCTCGTGTGGCTGGGCGCCCAGCGCGTCCTGGCCGGCGCCCTGACGCCCGGCGAGCTGGTCATCTTCACCTCCTACCTGCGGGACTTCTTCGGGCCCACCCGGGCGCTGTCGAAGCTGCCGGCGCAGCTGACGCGGGCCGGTGTGCGCGCGGCCCGGATCGCCGACACCCTCAACCGCCGCCCGGCGGTGGTGGACCGGCCCGGGGCCCGTCTGGCCGAGCCGCCGCGGGAGAGCCTCCGGCTGGACGGGGTGGGCTTCGCCTACAGCTCGGACCGCCCGGTGCTGCACGACGTCGACCTGACCGTGCCCGTGGGCCGCACCGTCGCCGTCGTCGGGCCCACGGGGGCCGGGAAGTCGACGATCGCCGCCCTGCTCTGCCGGCTGCAGGACCCCACGGACGGCCGGGTCCTGCTGGACGGCGTGGACCTGCGCGACCTGACCGGCGACAGCCTGCACGCGCAGGTCGGGCTGGTCCCGCAGGAGGCGATGCTGTTCCGGTCCTCGGTACGGGAGAACATCGCCTACGCGCGTCCGGGCGCCTCCGCGGACGAGGTCGAGCACGCCGCCCGGGTGGCTCAGGCCCACGACTTCGTGCAGGCGCTGCCGCACGGCTACGACACCGTGCTGGCCGAGCGGGGGGCGACCCTCTCCGGCGGGCAGCGGCAGCGGCTGGCGCTGGCCCGCGCCGTCCTGCAGGACTGCCCCGTGCTGGTGCTCGACGAGCCGACGACCGGTCTGGACGCCCGGTCCGAGCACGCCGTCCTGTGCGCGCTGCGACGGGTCGGCGCCGGCCGGACGACGGTGGTCATCACCCACCGGATGGCCGCGGCGATGCCCGCGGACGAGATCGTCGTCCTGGACGCCGGCCGGGTCGTCGAACGGGGCACGCACGCCCGGCTGATCGCCGCGGGCGGCCTCTACAGCGAGATGTGCCGGCTGCAGGGACTCCTCCCGTCCCGGCCCGCCCCGAACGGCAGCGCGGCCCGCTACGGGCGCCACGCCGCCGAAGCCCTCGCCGGACAGTCCAGCACTCCACCCACCTGAGGAGAGCTCCGATGACACAGGCCAGCACCGACCCGCCCCCGGCGGTGGTCACCACCGGGTCCGTCGACCAGGTCCTCGCCGCGATCTCCGACGTCGCCGAGCCGGCGCCCGCCCCGGACGACCGGCTGCTGCTGCGCAGCTCCGTGCCGCGGCAGGGGGGACGGCTGCCGGTGGAGGAGGTGGACGAGCGCGCCCTGGTCGCCGTGCTCCAGGACGTCTACGACCTGGGTCGCTGGCGCTCGTGGCGGCGCACCGACAAGGGCGCCTCGAACATCAGCTGGTTCGTCAGCACCGACGCCGGTGAGGTCGTGCTGCGCCGCTCCCACAACCTGAAGACCGTGGCGGGAGCGGAGTTCGAGTGCGCGCTCATCGACCACCTGCGGGGCCACGGCTACCCCGCGCCGCCGGTGGTCCGCACCCGGGACGGCGCGATCCTGGTGCAGGTCGACGGCGTGCTGCACATGGTCATGCGGCTGATGCCCGGCCGCGGCTACGACCCCGCCGACCCCGCCCACCTGGTGGCGGTGGCACGTGGTCTGGGTCGCTACCACGCCATCGTGTCCGAGCTGACCTTCTCGGAACGAGAGCGCTCCTCCGCGCTGGCCTCGCTCGGGCAGCAGGGGCAGGAGAACCTGTACGCCGCCGTGGAGGTGGTCGCGCCGCTGCTCGCGCCCGAGGCCGGTGCGGCCCTGCGGGAGGACGCCCGGTTCATGGCCGAGCAGATGGAGCTGCTGAACGTCGAGCTGGGGGAGCGGCAGGAGGAGCTGACGTCTCTGGTGGCGCACGGTTCCTTCGGCCAGTCCGCGGTGCTGCTCGACGACGACGGGCTCACCGCGGTGCTGGACTTCGACCGCGCCGGCCTGGACCTGCTGGGCCTGGACCTGGCGTACGCGCTCAAGGCCTTCTGCCGCACGGGTCCGATCCGCCGCTCCGGCGTCGGCATCGACCCGGACCGGTGCCGGCTGTTCCTGTCGCACTACCGCGGCCAGGCCCCCCTGGCGGATGCCGACCTGACCGCCATGCCGGAGGTCTTCCGGGCCCAGCGGCTGGTCAAGATCGTCAAGAAGTGCGACAACCTGCTGACCAAGCAGGCGATGGTCGCCCAGCAGGCCAAGGACGCCGTCAAGTTCGCGCAGGTCCTGGAGCGCGAGTGCGCCCGGGTGCGCTGGCTCACCGACAACCCCTTCCCCCTGACCGAGGACGCCGCATGAACCGCACCGAGAGCCGCACGCAGAGCCGGCGGGTGAAGGAACACCAGGTCGGTCGGGCCGAGTGGGTCTGTACCCCGGAGTTCCTCGACCGGTACGTCCGCCCGTACCTGGGTGCTCCGGCCACCGGCGGCACGTGGACGACGAAGGTCATCCAGCTCGACGGCAGCGGCGCCGCGACCGTGCAGGTCGAGCTGGACGGCGGCGCGCCGGTGTTCGCCAAGCTGTTCCCCTTCGACGACGGCCCGGGCGTGCACGCCAAGCTGCAGGCCCTGCGCGCGGCCGGGCTGGGGGCCGGCTCGCCGTTCCAGGCCGTCGAGCCGCTGGCCTGGTACGAGGGGGAGAAGGTCCTGCTGTGCCGGGGGGCGCCCGGACGGCCGCTGTCGGAGCTCCTGGGCTCGGACGGGCCGGCGCTCGCGGAGGCCTGCGCCCGCGCCGGGGCCTGGCTGGCGCACCTGCACGGCTCGGACGTGCGGCTGGGTGCGCCGCAGTCGCTCCTGGTCACGGGCGAGCTCACCAGCCTCGCCAAGCGCCTGGCCAAGGTCGCCGCCGACCATCCCGGCTACGTCGACGTCGCCCTCGACATGCTGGAACGGCTCGACGCGCTGACCCGCGACACCGTGGACGGCGTGCTGGCGCAGAGCCACGGGCAGTACCGGCCGATCCACGTCTTCCTCACCGACGACGTCGTGACCGTCATCGACCTGGACCGGAGCGCCCCGGCCGACCCGGCCCGCGACGTGGCGGAGTTCCTGCACCGGCTGCGGCTGGGCGTGCACTCGGCCACCGGCGACGTCGGCGGGGCCGACGAGCCGTGCGCGGCGTTCCTCGACGCCTACCGCGCGGCGGGCGGCGACGACGCGCTGGTGAACCTGCGCTTCCACTGGGCGCGCTACGTCCTGCACAGCCTCGACCGGAAGATCAAGACCGGTGAGGCCGACTGGCGAGACGGCGGGAACGCCGAGTTCCTGCTCTACCGCGACGAGTTCGACCGGGTCGTGGAGGGACGGGCGGGGGCATGACGCTGCTGACCGACCCGGTGCTCGACCGCGCCGGTCAGGCTCTGCCGCTGGCGGAGCTCGCCGACCTCTGGCCGCTGGGTGGCTGGAGGACGGTCAGCCCCGTCCCCGGTGGCAAGAACGAGCACCTGCGTGTCGTCGCCAGGGACGGCGTCCACTACCTCCGGCGCTCCTACCGGTCCAAGTCCCGGGACGAGCTGACCGGGCAGCTGGCCCTGATGCGACTGCTCCGGCACAGGGGGTTCCCCGCGCCCGAGGTGGTCCCCACCCGCACCGGCCTCGATCACGTCGAGCTCGCCGGACGGTTGTGGATCACGACCAGGGGCGTGGAGGGGACGCCGTTCGACGACACCTCGCCGGCGCACCTCCGGGCGCTCGGGCGGACCGTCGGGCGGTACCACGGGATCGTCGCCGACCTCCCGGCGGAGGTGGACGACCCGCCGGTGCTCGCCGAGCTGCGCCGGCGGCTGGACGAGCCGGGGCTGGACGCGGGCCTGCGGGCCCGGGCCGAGCGGGTGGTCCGGCGGCTGACCGCCCTGCTGCCGGAGCTGCCGCGGGTGGTCGTGCACGGCGGAGCGCGGCGCGGCAGCCTCGTCTTCGCCGGGGACCAGGTGGTGGGCGTCCTGGACTTCGACAGCGCCCACCCCGACGTCCGGGCGCTCGACCTGGCCGTGGCGGTCCACGACGCCGGCAAGGTGTACACCCGGCTCGGGGACCACGACCACAAGGTGGCCCTCGACCTGAGCCGGGTCGCGGCGCTGCTCACCAGCTATGGACAGCAGGTACGCCTCACCCCCGCCGAGGCCGAGGCGGTACCGCTGCTGCTGGAGGGCAAGCGGCTCAAGCGCGGCCTGGGACGCCGCGTCCGCGTCGGCGCGGGGGAGCCGCTGTCGGCCAACGACCACGCCAAGATCCGCCTGGAGGACAGCCGGCTGGCCTGGCTGGACGCGCACCGCGACGACCTGGTGGCCGTCTGCCGCAGCGTGTCGGCCTGAGACCTGCCGTCCGGTCGGCGAGCAGCCGGGCCGCACGCCCCTCGACTGAGGTCAGGCCGGGCCCGAGGGCTCCTCCTGCGCGAGGCCGGCGTGCTGCTGGCGGAGCTCGCGCTTGAGGATCTTGCCGCTGGGGTTCTTCGGCAGGGCGTCGGCGACGACGACGTACTTGGGGCGCTTGTAGCCGGCCAGCCGCCCGCGGGTGTGGGCGTGGACGTCGTCGGCGGTGAGGGTCGCGCCGGGCTTCGGGACGACGACGGCGGTCACGGCCTCGACCCAGTACGGGTGGCTGATCCCGAAGACGGCGACCTCGGCGACGCCGTCCAGCTCGTAGACGGCCTCCTCGATCTCGCGGCTGGCCACGTTCTCGCCGCCGGTCTTGATCATGTCCTTCTTGCGGTCGACGACGGACAGGTAGCCGTCCTCGGTGAGGACGCCGAGGTCGCCGGAGTGGAACCAGCCGCCGGCGAAGGCCTCGGCGGTCTTCTCCGGGTCGTTGTGGTAGCCCAGCGCGGCGTGCGGGCTGCGGTGCACGATCTCGCCGACCTCGCCCGGCGGCACCGGGTTCCCCTGGTCGTCGACGAGGCGGGTCTCGACGTTGAGGGCGGCGCGGCCGGCCGATCCGGCGCGCTCCAGCTGCTCGTGCGGTCGCAGGATCGTCGCCAGCGGGCTCATCTCGGTCTGGCCGTAGAAGTTCCACAGGGCCACGTCGGGCAGTCGGCGCTGCAGCTCGCGCAGCACCTCGACCGGCATGGGGGAGGCGCCGTAGTAGCCCTTGCGCAGGCTGGACAGGTCGGTGGAGTCGAAGTCGGGGTGGCGCAGCAGGGAGATCCACACCGTCGGCGGGCAGAACAGCTTGGTGACCCGCTCCCGGGCGATGGTCGCCAGCAGGGCCGCCGGGTCGGGGCCGGGGAGGATGACGCTGGTGGCGCCGAGGTAGACGTCGACGGAGAAGAAGCAGTCCAGCTGGGCGCAGTGGTACATCGGCAGCGCGTGCACCTCGACGTCGTCGGCGCTCATGCCGCCGTCGATGGCGCAGCTGACGTACTGGCTGATCAGCGAGCGCGACGAGAGCACCACGCCCTTGGGCCGGGACTCGGTGCCGGAGGTGTACATCAGCCGCAGCGGGTCGTCGTCGGCGACGGCCACCTCGGGCGGGCTGTCGTCGCCGCTGCGCCACCACGCGTCGACGTCCTCCCAGCCGGCCGCCGGCGCGGTACCCGACAGGCCGATCCAGCCCCGGACGCCGCCCTGCGTGCCGGCCGCGGCCAGCGCCTTGTCCGCCGTCTCGGCCAGCGCGTCCTCGGTGACCAGCCCGCTCGCGCCGGAGTGCCGCAGGATGTAGGCGATCTCCTCCGGGCCGAGCATGAAGTTCACCGGCACGAGCACGACGCCGAGCTTGGCGGTGGCGAAGGCCAGCACCGCGTACTGCCAGCAGTTGTGGCTGAGCAGGGCCAGCCGGTCGCCCTTGGCGAGGCCGCGGTCGGCGAGCGCGTGCGCCGCGCGGTTCACCGCGGCGTCGAACCCGGCGTAGTCCACCCGCAGCTCCCCGGCGACGACCGCGAGCTTGCCGGGGTACCGCTGCGTCGTCCGGTGCAGCAGGTCGCCCACGGAGTGCTGTCGGGCGCGGGGAACGTCGGTGCTGGTCATGGCTGGTCCCTTCCGGTGGGTCGGGGTGGCGGCACCCGGGAGGGCAGTCTGTCGCGGACCGCCCCGCGGGTCACGCCGTGGGCCGCCGCCGGTCCGCCCGGGTCGTCACCTCCTCGTGGTTGTCACGCGCGGCAAGGACACCCTAAGTTCGGTTAGGCAAACCTCATCTCGCCATCGGTCTGGTGTCCCGTGCACCGTCGCCGACAGCAGGACCACGGCGGCGCTGCCCTTCCGGCGCTGCTCAGACCTGGAAGGACACCATGCGCTCCGCACCGCGCCTCCTCGCGCTGACCACAGCCACCCTGCTGGCCGGCGGCCTGGCCGCCTGCTCGTCGTCGGCGGCATCGTCCGGCGAGGAGGCCACGGGCACTGGCGACTTCTCGCCCGTGACGATCGAGCACGCGTTCGGGACGACGACGATCGAGTCGCAGCCCGAGCGCGTCGCGACGGTCAACTGGGCCAACCACGAGGTGCCGCTGGCCCTCGGTGTCGTCCCGGTCGGCATGGCCGCGGCCAACTTCGGGGACGACGACGGCGACGGCCTGCTGCCCTGGGTCTCCGAGCGCCTCGAGGAGCTCGACGCCGAGACGCCGGTGCTGTTCGACGAGACCGACGGCATCGACTTCGAGGCCGTCGCCTACACCGACCCCGACGTCATCCTCGCCGCCTACTCGGGGCTGACCCAGGAGGACTACGACACCCTCAGCGAGATCGCCCCGGTCGTGGCCTTCCCCGAGGCCCCGTGGGCGACGCCGTGGCGGGAGGTCATCGAGGTCAACGCCGCGGGCATGGGCATGGTCGAGGAGGGCGAGCAGCTCGTCGCGGACATCGAGCAGGAGATCGCCGACACGGTCGGCCGGCACCCGCAGCTCGAGGGCAGGTCGACGATGTTCTTGACGCACGTCGACACGACCGACCTCAGCGAGGTCAGCTTCTACACGCCGTTCGACACGCGCAGCGCCTTCTTCGAGGACCTCGGGCTGTCGACGCCGTCGAGCGTCACGGCGGCGTCCACCGACAGCGAGCAGTTCTCCGGGACGGTCAGCGCCGAGCAGGTCGACGCCTTCGACGACGTCGACATCATCGTCACCTACGGCGACCAGGCCCTCGTCGACGCCCTGAACGCCGACCCGCTGCTCTCGCAGATCCCCGCGGTGGCGAGCGGGGCGATCGTCCTGCTGCCCGACACCCCGCTGGGCACCGCGGCGAACCCGACCCCCCTGGCGATCTCCTGGGTGCTCGAGGACTACGTCACGATGCTCGCCGAGGCAGCCGACAAGGCCCCGTGACGACGCTCCGCCCCGCTCCGGCCCCGGACGCCGCCGTCGTGCGGCGTCCGG
>NZ_JBJGYT010000025.1:0-62941 GCF_054050135.1 Geodermatophilus sp. SYSU D00705
ATCAGGCGCCTGATGGCCACCACGTCGCCGATCTGGCGGAGGCAATCGGCTCAGAAGGGCGGCCAGGGCAGCGCCGGCCAGTCGCCGCTGGGTTGCGGGTGCCGGCCGGTGCGCAGCAGCTCGGCGACGCGCTGCTGGGTGCGGCGCACCTCGCGGCGGGTGAGGTGCTCGTGCAGCTGCTCGCCCAGGTCGCCGAGCAGGTCGGCGGAGAGCCGCTCCAGCACCTCGACCGCCTCGGCCGGCAGCGGCTGGCCGGCCCAGCGCCACAGCAGGGTGCGCAGCTTGGGGTCGACGGAGAAGCAGATGCCGTGGTCGACGCCGTACACGTGGCCGTCGAGCGTGGGGATGATGTGCCCGCCCTTGCGGTCGGCGTTGTTGACGACGGCGTCGAACACCGCCATCCGCCGCAGCCCGGGGTGGTCGGAGCGGACGAACGCGGCGAGGTCGACGTCGGGGTCGCCGTCGATCCACAGCTGGACCATGCCCGGGCCGAACGGGCCGTCGCGGAGCACCGTGGGGGGCACGACGCGCCAGCCGGTGGCCTCGGAGACCAGCGCGGCGGCGATCTCCCGGCCGGCGAGGGTGCCGTCGGGGAAGTCCCACAGCGGGCGCTCGCCGGCGATCGGCTTGTACACGCACTCGGCCTCGAGCTCGCCGGTGCGGATGGCGCCGACCAGGGTCACGTTGCTGGCGTCGAGCATCCGGCCCTCGAGGTCGATCTCGCCGTCGAGGAGCAGCGCGCGGGCCTCGTCGTCCCCGGCCGGGGCGCGCAGGTCCGACGCCGGGTCGGCGGGGCGTTCGGTCATGGGGTGGGGCGGCCGGGGCTCAGCGGCGGTAGCCGTTCTGCCGCGGGCACACGTGCCCGCTGGGGTCCAGCGGCAGGGAGCACAGCGGGCAGGACGGGCGGCCCGCGGCGATCACCCGGCGGGCGCGGACGACGAACGCGCGGGCGGCGGCGGGGGTGATGGTGACCCGCAGCGCGTCGGGCCCCTCCTCGCTGTCGGAGAGGATCGCGTCCTCGTCGACCGGCTCCTCGCCGGCGGCCACGGCCTCGACGACGACGGCCTGCGCCTCGCCGTCCCAGGCCAGGCCCATGGCGGCGACGCGGAACTCCTCGTCGACCGGCGCGGTGAGCGGCTCGAGGTCGTCGACCTCGGCGTCGGGCGGGACGACGGTGCCCGGACGGGTGGCGACCTCGTCGAGCAGCTCGTTCATCCGGTCGGCGAGCACCTGCACCTGGGTCTTCTCCAGCGCGACGCTGACGACGCGGCCGGCGGAGTCCGCGGCCTGCAGGTAGAAGGTGCGGTCGCCGGGCTGCCCGACCGTGCCCGCGACGAACCGGGAGGGGCGGTCGAAGAGATGGACCTGGCGCGGCACGGGCCCCAGGTTACGCGGACGGGCGTCCGGGGCGAGCCCGAGACACCCAGGTCACACGGTCGCGCCGGCTCCGCCGCCGACGACGGCGTCGGAGTCGGCCTTCTTTCGGCGCCGTCCCTTCCTCTTCGGCGGGACGAGCGCGGCGACGTCCCCACCGGTGTCGTTCATGCGGACGACGAACGGTCGGGTCTCGGTGTAGGTGACCACCGAGATCGAGGCGGGGTCGACGACGATCCGCTGGAACTGGTCCAGGTGCAGGCCGAGGGCGTCGGCGAGGACGGCCTTGATGACGTCGCCGTGGCTGCAGGCCAGCCAGACCGCGTCCGGCCCGAGGGTGGCGTTCCAGGTCCGGACGGCGGCGACGGCGCGGGCCTGGGTCTGCGCCAGCCCCTCCCCCTCGGGGCCGGGGAACACCGCGGCGGAGGGGTGCTGCTGCACGACCTTCCACATGGGTTCCTTGACCAGGTCCTTCAGCTGGCGGCCGGTCCAGTCGCCGTAGCGGGCCTCGCCGAGCCGGTCGTCGGTCTGCAGCTCCAGGTCGCGGCCGTCGAGGACGGCGGCGGCGGTCTGCCGGCAGCGCTCCAGGGGGCTGCTGACCACGGCGGCCAGCGGCACGGGGGCCAGCCGCTCCCCCACCGCGCGGGCCTGCGCCTGCCCGGTCTCGTCGAGCTGCACGCCGGGGGTCCAGCCGGCGAGCACGCCACCGGTGTTGGCCGTCGACCGGCCGTGGCGCAGGAGGAGGACCGTGGTCACGACGCCGCAGCCTAGGGGGCCGGTCCGCCGCGCTCCCCCGTCGACCGCTGCGGGCGTCAGGAGGCGGCGAGGATCCCCGTGCCGAGCAGCACCAGCAGCAGCCCGCCCAGCAGCACCCGGTAGACGACGAACGGCGTGAAGCTGCCGCGGTCCAGGTAGCGCAGCAGCCAGGCGATGACGGTCCAGCCCACCCCGAAGGCGAGCACGGTGGCGAGGATCGTCGGGCCCCACGACACCGTCTCGCCCTCGACGTCGCCGGTCAGCGCCTCGTAGGCCTGGAAGAAGCCGGACCCGAGGACGGCGGGCACGGCCAGCAGGAACGAGTAGCGGGCCGCGGCCGAGCGCGAGTAGCCGAGGAACAGCCCCATCGTGATCGTGCCGCCGGAGCGGGAGACGCCGGGGACCAGCGCCATCGCCTGGGCGAACCCGAAGGCGATGCCGTGCCCGACGGTGAGCTTGTCCAGCTCCCGCTTCTTCGAGCCCACCCGGTCGGCCCAGAACAGGATCAGGGAGAAGGCGATCAGCGCGACGGCGACGATCCACAGGCTGCGGAAGGTGGTCTCGATGTCGTCCTGGAACAGCAGCCCGAGGACGACGATCGGCAGGCTGCCCACGATGATCAGCCAGCCCATGCGGGCGTCGGGGTCGCGGCGCATCGACCGGTCGCCCAGCGAGCGCACCCAGGCGGCGATGATCCGGCCGATGTCGCGGCGGAAGTAGAGCAGCACCGCGGCCTCGGTGCCGATCTGGGTGATGGCGGTGAACGCCGCGCCGGGGTCGCCCCAGCCGAACGCCTCGCCCACCACCCGCAGGTGCGCGCTGGAGGAGATCGGCAGGAACTCGGTGAGGCCCTGCACCAGGCCGAGGACGACGGCTTCGATCCAGCTCATCGGGCGCTCATCCCCCGGCGGGCGGCGGAGCTGCGGCGGCGGGCGGGGGCGGTTCTGCGGAGCACGGGAGGCCAGCCTAGGCGCGGCGCGTGCCGGTGCCCGGGCGCCGCTCCGGTGTGGCGCCGTCCACAGCCCGGCGCGCCGTCCACCGACCCGGCCGGTCCCCGGCCTCTGGCCCGGGGCGCCGGTAGGTTGGCCTCCCGTGGAACAACGCGCGCTGGGGCGCAGCGGCCTGGTCGTCTCCCGCCTGGCGCTGGGCACCATGACCTGGGGCCGGGACACCGACGAGGACGAGGCCGCCATGCAGCTGACGGCGTTCGTCGACGCCGGCGGCACCCTGGTCGACACCGCCGACGTCTACTGCGACGGCGAGAGCGAGCGCACCCTGGGCCGGCTGCTGGCCGACGTCGTCCCCCGCTCGGACGTGCTGGTCGCCACCAAGGCCGTGGGGCGCACCGCGCCCGGGCCGATGGGGCGCGGCGCCTCCCGGGGGCACCTGCTCGCTGCCCTCGACGCCTCCCTGGACCGGCTGGGCCTGGACCACGTGGACCTGTGGCAGCTGCACGCCTGGGACGAGACGACGCCGGTCGAGGAGACCCTGGCCGCCTGCGACACCGCCGTCTCCTCCGGGCGGGTGCGCTACGTCGGGATCAGCAACTTCACCGGCTGGCAGACCGCCCAGGCCGCGACCTGGCAGCGGGCCTGGCCGGGCCGGGTGCCGGTGGTGAGCACCCAGGTGGAGTACTCGCTGCTGCAGCGCGGGGTGGAGCGCGAGGTGGTGCCGGCCGCCGAGGCGCTGGGCCTGGGCGTGCTGGCCTGGTCGCCGCTGGGCCGGGGGCTGCTCACCGGCAAGTACCGGCACACCACGCCGTCGGAGTCCCGGGGCGCCTCCCCGCAGTGGCAGGGCTTCATCGACGGGCTGCGCAGCGCGACCGCCGACCGCATCGTCGAGGCCGTGATCACCGCCGCCGACGGGCTGGGCACCAGCCCGCTGGCCGTCGCGCTCGCCTGGGTGCGGGACCGGCCCGGCGTCACCGCGCCGGTGGTCGGGGCGCGCACCGCCCAGCAGCTGCAGGCCTCGCTGGACGCCGAGGCGGTGCGGCTGCCGGCCGCGATCCGCACCGCGCTGGAGGACGTCTCCGCGCCCTACTTCGGCTACCCGGAGCGGCGATGACCCCGCCGGCCGTCGCCACCGACCCCGTCTTCGCCGCGTTCTGCGCGGCCGGGCTGTGGCCGGGCCTGGGCAAACGGGCCGCGGCCGAGCTCCCCGCCGCGGGCATCACCTCCCCCGACGACGTCACCGCCGACCGGCTGCTCAAGCTGCCCCGCGTCGGGCGGCAGCGCGCCGAGCGGCTGTTCTCCGGCTTCCTGTCCGCGCAGCCCACCTACGAGGTGGTGGCGCTGCTGGTCGGCGCGGGCCTGGAGGCGAGGCTGGCCGCCACCGCCGCCGACGCCCTGGGCACCGACGCCGCCCGCCGGCTGCGCGACGATCCGTGGGCGCTGCTGGGCCTGCCCGGGGTCACCCTCACCGACGCCGACCGGCTGGCGATCGCCGTCCTGCCCGGCGCGGACCGTCAGGACACCCGCCGCGGCCGGGCGATCGTGGCGATGACCCTGCGGACGGCGACCCGCGACGGGCACACCGTGCTGCCCGCCGACCTGGTGGTCGCGGCGCTGCGCGCCGAGCAGGTCGCCGACCCGGCGGCGGCGATCGTCGCCGCCGTGGAGTCCGGCGACGTGCTGGAGCACGAACCGCCGGAGCCGGACGTCGACGAGGACGCCGATCCCGACGAGCTGCTCGAGCCCGATCCGGCGCTGCGCACCCTGTCGCTGGCCCGCTACGGCATGGCCGAGGAGGCGGTCGCGGAGAACGTCGCCCGGCTGGCCGCCACCGCCGAGCGGATCGCCGACCCCGCCGCCGTCCGGTCGGTGGCCAAGGGGCTGGACGAGGCGCAGAAGAAGGCCGTCGCCCAGGTGCTCGGCGCCGGCGTCTCGCTGCTCACCGGCGGGCCCGGCACCGGCAAGAGCCGCACCGTCGCGGCGGTGGTGTCCCTGCTGCGGTCCAAGGGCAGCGAGGTCGCGCTGGCCGCCCCCACCGGGCGGGCGGCCAAGCGGCTGGAGGAGCTCACCGACCACCCGGCGGTCACCGTGCACCGGCTGCTCGGCGCCCAGGGCACCTCCGGCGGGTTCGCCCGCAACGAGGAGTGGCCGCTGGACGCCGACGTCGTCGTGGTCGACGAGGCCTCCATGCTGGACGTCGAGCTGACCGCGGCGCTGCTGGAGGCCTGCCAGGACGGCACCCACCTGCTGCTGGTCGGCGACCCCGCGCAGCTGCCCTCGATCGGGCCCGGCCACGTGCTGGGCGACCTGATCGACTCCGGCGTCGTCCCGGTCGTCGAGCTGACCACCCTCTACCGGCAGGCCGAGGGCGGCGCGATCGCCCGGCTGGCCAACGCCGTCCGGGCCGGGGAGCTGCCGCCGGTGGACTCCCCCGACCGCGAGGTCGTCGTCGTCCCGGCGACCGGCAGCGCGGAGGCGGCCAGGCGGGTGGTGCAGCTGGTCACCGACTCGATCCCCCGGGCGCTGGGCATCGACCCGGCGACGGTGCAGGTGGTCACCCCGGTGCACCGCGGGCCGGCCGGCACCATCGAGCTGAACAAGGCACTCAAGGCGAAGCTGAACCCCGGCGACGGCACGGTGTGGGGCTTCGACGTCGGCGACCGGGTGGTGGCCACCGCCAACCACCTGGACCTCGAGCCGATCGGGTTCGCCAACGGCGAGGTCGGCGTGGTCACCGGCACCGGCGACGGCACGCTGGACGTCGACTTCGCCTCCGGGCCGGTCACGGTCAGCGGCTCGGCGATGAGCGACCTGCGGCACGGCTGGGCGATCACCGTGCACCGCGCGCAGGGGTCGGAGTGGGCCGGCGTGGTCGTCGTCCTGCCGCCGGAGGCCGGGGGGATGCTCTCGCGGCCGCTGGTCTACACCGCGCTGACCCGCGCGCAGCGGCACCTGTCGATCGTGCACGCCAGCGGCGCGGCCCTGGCCCGGGCGGTGAGCCAGGTCGACGTCCGGCCGCGGCGCACGCGGCTGGCGGCGCTGCTGGCCGAGAACTAGGAGGACCTCCCTGCCCCCCACCGCGCGCACACTCGCGGCGGGTCCCTGCAGGGAGGCCGTCAGTCGCGGCCGGCGAGCGCGGCGCGCGCCGCGCACAGCAGCTGCCGGGTGGCCGCGTGCAGCTGCCCGGCGCAGGTCAGCGGCCGGGCGAACGGGACCCGCAGGTCGCGGGTGCTGGTGAGCCGCTCGATGCGCAGCCGGTAGCCGAAGCGGTCGACGCCCAGCGGCCGGACCACGTCGCGCGGGCCCAGCTCGCCGGCCGGGATGCGGCTGCGCAGCAGCTGCAGCACCTCGGGGTGGTCGCGGTCCAGGTGGCGCAACATGGCCGCCTCGACGCCGGCCAGCGGGTCGGGGCGGGCGGCGGCGTAGTCGGGCGGCCCGATCTCGGCGCAGCGGGCGCCCTCGCGCAGCACCACCTCGGCGAGGTCCAGGCGCAGCAGGGTGGCGTCGCCGCCGACGTCGAGCAGCGCCCCCACCGGGCGGACGTCGGCGAAGGCCATCGCGGCGTCGCGCTGGTCGGCCGGGCCGATCGGGGTGAGCCAGCCGGAGAGCCACAGCTGGGCGCGCAGCGAGTCGCGCAGCGGGACCGGCGCCCGGTCGCTGACCATCAGCACCGCGGTGACGTCGGGCTCCCCGGCGAGGGCGGCGGCCACCTCACCCGCGCTGGGCACGAGCACGAGCACCCGCCCGTCGCGGGTGGTGGCGTGGGCGAGCGGACGGCCGGGCGCCAGGCCGCGGACGCAGAGCGCGGCGGCCGGGCGGGAGGCGACCGTGCGGGCCCGTTCGGCCGGGTCGGCCAGCGCGGCGGGCGGCGCGGGGCTCCGGCCGGGGCTGGTCGTCATGGACGCTCCCTCGAGATCTGCGACACAGGACTTAGGCGAGCCTAACCACAGTTGCGGCGGGAGGGGAACCTCCGGACCGGCCGGTCTCAGAAAGACGCGCCGCGACGCCCCGGCGGACCGTTGCCCCCGGCCGACCGACGGGTGTCCCATGGGCACAGTCCGGGGCCCGCCCGCGGCGCTCGGACCACCTGGGGGCTGCCGTGCTCGTGAGCGCCTGCCGTCGTACCGCCGTCCTCGGCGTCGTCACCGCCCTCGCCCTCGGCACCGGCGGCACCGTCGCCGCCGCCGAGGAGCTCCCGCCACTGGCCACCGAGCCGGTGGTCCCCACCCTCACCTGGGCCGCCTGCGGCACCGCCGAGGCGGGGACGGCGGCCGGTGTCCAGTGCGCCACCGCGCCGCTGCCGCTGGACCACGACGACCCCGCCGGGGAGCAGGTGCAGATCGCCGTCGCGCGGGTGCCGGCCACCGACCCGGCCAACCGCATCGGCTCGCTGTTCTTCGACTTCGGCGGGCCCGGTGCCGCGTCGGTCGACTACCTGCAGGCCAACGGCGCCGGCGTCTTCGCGGACCTCAACCGGCGCTTCGACGTCGTCGGCTTCGACCCCCGCGGCGTCGGCCAGAGCACCCCGGCGATCGACTGCCACGTCGACCAGGTCAGCGAGGGACTCTGGGCGCACCCGTTCCTGTCGCCCATCGAGCTGGACCCCCAGGCCCTGCTCGACCGGGCCCAGCGGTACGTCGACGCGTGCACCGCGGCCAACGGCGCGATCCTCGAGCACGTGTCGACGGCCAACGTCGCCCGCGACATGGACGTGCTGCGCGCCGCCCTCGGCGAGGAGCAGCTGACCTACCTCGGCTTCTCCTACGGCACCTTCCTCGGCGCCACCTACGCCACGCTGTTCCCCGACCGGTACCGCGCCCTCGTCCTCGACGGCGCGATCGACCCCACCGCCTACATCCACGACCCGGTGGGGTCGGCCACCGCGCAGGAGGCCGCGCTGGAGCGGGCCCTCGACCGCTTCACCTCGGCCTGCGCCGCCGACCAGGTGGCCTGCTCCGGCTTCGGCGGCAGCGACCCGCTGGCCGCGTACGACGCGCTGCTGGCCACGGCCGCGGCCACGCCCATCCCGGCTCCCCGCTACACGGCGAACCCCGAGCCGGTCTCCGCGGACGTCATCCGCGACGTCACCCAGACCCTGCTGTACGCCAAGCGGCTCTGGGGCCTGCTGGGCGCGGCCCTCGCCCAGGCCGCCGCGGGCGACGCGTCGACGATGCGGCTGATCTTCGACGTCGCCGTCTACCCGGAGGCCGAGGACGGCTCGGACGACCCCGGCCCGGACCGCTTCGTCGCCATCTCCGCCAGTGAGCAGCGGTGGCCGCGCGACGTCGACGCCTACCTCCGCCGCGGCGCACAGGAGTGGGTGGCCTTCCCGCACTTCTGGGCGTCGTTCGGCTACGCCCAGGTCGGCTTCGCCCTCTGGCCCCGCTCGGACGCCGACGCCTTCGGCGGGCCGTTCACCGCCTCCCCCACCGCCCCGAGCGCACTCGTCATCGGCACCACCTACGACATGGCCACCCCGTACGCGGCCGCGGCGCAGCTGACCGACCAGCTCGGCAACGCGCGGCTGCTCACGATGGACGGGGACGGGCACACCGCCTACGGCGGCAAGTCCTCCTGCATCGACGCGGCCACCGAGGCCTACCTGGTCGGCCTCACCCTGCCCCCCGAGGGCACGGTCTGCCCCCAGGAGGTGCCGTTCACCGCCCCGGCCCCGGTGGCCGTCCAGACGACGCTGGCGACCGAGCTCGTCCCGCTCCGGACGATCCGCTGACACCGACCAGGGAGCTGCCGTGACCGGACCCGCCTGCCGCCGCACCGCCGTCCTCGGGGTCGTCACCGCCCTCGCCCTCGGCACCGGCGGCACCGTCGCCGACGCGCAGGGGCTCCCCGCGCCGGCCGCCGAGCCGGTCGCCCCCACCCTCACCTGGACCGACTGCGGCACCACCGACGCCGGGCGGGCGGCCGGTGTCCAGTGCGCCACCGCGCCGCTGCCGCTGGACCACGACGACCCCGCCGGCGAGCAGGTGCAGATCGCCGTCGCCCGGGTGCCGGCCACCGACCCGGCCAACCGCATCGGCTCGCTGTTCTTCAACTTCGGCGGGCCGGGCGGCACGAGCGTGGACGTCCTGCAGGCGGTGGGCGCGGCGTTCCTGCCCGGGCTGACCGCGCGGTTCGACGTCGTCGGGTTCGACCCGCGCGGCGTCGGCCAGAGCACCCCGTCCATCGACTGCCACGTCGACCAGGAGACCCAGGGCATCTACTCGATGCCGGTGCCCACCCCGCTCGACATCGACGTCGACGCCTACGTCGCCAAGGCGCAGGGCTACGTGGACGCCTGCCTGGCCAACGGCGCGATCCTCGAGCACGTGTCGACGGCCAACGTCGCCCGCGACATGGACGTGCTGCGCGCCGCCGTCGGCGACGAGCGGCTCACCTACCTCGGCTTCTCCTACGGCACCTTCCTCGGCGCCACCTACGCCGCGCTGTTCCCCGACCGGTACCGCGCGCTCGCGCTGGACGGCGCGGTCGACGCCGAGGAGTACGTCTCCGACCCGCTGAGCAACATCGCCGAGCAGACCGCGGGCTTCGAGCAGTCCCTGGCCCGCTTCACCGAGGCGTGCGCGGTGGACCAGGTGGCGTGCTCCGGCTTCGGCGGCACCGACCCGTACCTGGCCTACGACCGGCTCGTCGAGGCGGCCAACGCCACCCCCATCCCCGCCGACGGGTACGCCGCCGACCCGCGGGCGGTCAGCGGGGACGACATCCTCGTCGCCACGATGGGCCAGCTGTACTCCAAGCGGCGCTGGGGCGCGCTGGGGCAGGCGCTGGCCGCCGCGGCGGCCGGGGACGGCTCGGCGGTCCGGGCGCTGGTGGCCGACTACTACGGGCGGCGGGAGGACGGCACGTACGAGCCCACCCTCGACCGCTACTTCACCATCGGCGCCACCGAGCAGCAGTATCCGCAGGGCGACCTGGCGGTCTACCTGGACCGCGGCGCGGAGTCGTGGGCGTCCTTCCCGCACTTCTGGGTCAACAGCGGGTACGCCGAGATCAGCTACGGGTTGTGGCCGGTCCACGACGAGGACGCGTTCGACGGCCCGTTCGCCGTCCCGGCGTCCTCGCCGCCGGTGCTGGTGATCGGCACCACCTACGACCCGGCCACGCCGTACGCGTGGGCGCAGCGGCTGACCGCGCAGCTGGGCAACGCCCGGCTGCTGACCATGGAGGGCGACAACCACACCGCCTACCTGCGCAACTCCGCGTGCATCACCGGCGCCGCCGACACCTACCTGCTCGAGGTGGTCCTCCCGGCCGAGGGCACCGTGTGCCAGCAGGAGGTGCCGTTCGTGGCGCCGGCGCCGGTCCCGACGGTGGAGCGCACGTCGGCGCGGACCGACGTGCTGACCACGCTGCTCACCGGGGGCCGCTGACCGCGACCCGCGCCCCGGGAGGCGTCAGGTCAGGTCGGGGTCCTCCTCCGCGGGCACGTCGGCCTCCTGCTCCAGGACGTCGGCGTCGTCGGCCTCCCGATCGCCGACGGGCCGCAGCGGCGCCCCGGTCCCCCGCGGCCGGGCCACGATCTGCTGGTCGAGCGCATCGGCCTCGGGCACGTCCCCCGCGGGCGGCGTGGCGTCGGCGGCGAGGGACACCTCGGGCGGATCGACCAGGTCCTGCTGCTCGGCGCGGTCGGCGTCGGTCGCGTCGGTGCCGGGGTCGGTCACGTCGTCCTCGCTCTCGTCGTGCGGTCGCCGGTGCCGCCCATCCTGCCGCCCGCCCGGGCGACCGGCAGTCCGGGAGACGACGAACACGTGCCCTGCAGGCGTTCGGCGGGCACAATCGGGCCGATGGAGGCGGTTGCCGGGGATTACGAGTTCGCGCCGCTGCGGATCCCACCGGGTACGTCCCGTTCCGCAGCGGCGACCATGCTGAGCCTGCAGTCGGACGTCGGAGGCTGGGAGCTCGCCCGGCTCCAGCTGCACGCCGACGGCACGCGGAAGGCCATCCTGCGCCGGCGGGCGCGGTTGTCCTACCTGCCCAAGCCGCACATCTAGCGCCCCGCTCAGGGGACGAGCACGACCTTGCCGACGGTGCCGCGGTCGGCCAGCCGGGCCAGCGCCTGCGGGGCCTGGTCCAGCGGCAGCACGTCGCCGAGCAGCGGGTCGACCTGACCGCTCTGGACCAGCTCGGTCAGCGCCTGGTGGGTGCTGGCGATCAGCGACGGCTCCTGGGTGCGGTAGAGCCCCCAGTGCAGGCCGACGACGCTGTAGTTCTTCACCAGCGCGTGGTTGGCGGGGGCCTCCGGGATCCGGCCACTGGTGAAGCCCACCACCACCAGCCGCCCCTCGAAGGCGATGCACTTCCGGGAGCGGTCGAAGACGTCGCCGCCGACCGGGTCGTAGACGACGTCGGCGCCGTGGCCGCCGGTGACCTCCTTGACCACGGCCACGAAGTCCTCGCCGGTGTAGTCCACGACGTGGTCGGCGCCGAGCTCGCGGCAGACCTCGACCTTGCGCGCTCCGCCGGCGGTGGCGATGACCTTCGCGCCGGCCGCCTTGCCGAGCTGGATGGCGGCCGACCCGACGCCGCCGGCGCCGGCGTGCACCAGCAGCCACTCCCCCGGCTGCAGGTGCGCCCGGCGGTGCAGGCCCACGTGCCCGGTCTGGTAGGTCAGGTAGAGCGCGGCGGCCTTCTCGTCGGACATCCCTTCGGGCACGGGCCACACGCCGTCGGCGTCCATGAGGGCGTACTCGGCGAACGCGCCGGGGCCGCCCGAGGGGCCACCGATCACCCGCTGACCGGTGTCCACGACCTCCCCGCACAGCTCGACGCCGGGGGTGAACGGCAGCGGGGGCCGCTCCTGGTACTTCCCCTGGACCATGAGGATGTCGGGGAAGTTCAGCGCCGCCGCCCGCACCCGCACCAGCACCTGGCCGTCGCCGGGGGTGGGCTGCTCGACGTCCTCGAGCCGCAGCACCGACGAGGGATTCCCGAGTTCGCGGACCCGCCATGCACGCATGCCCGCGACCCTGCCAGACGCGCCGGGGACCCGCGTTCCGGGCGGCCCGGTTCGCCGCCGCGGCGCGGCCGTGACAGGGTGCGGACCGTCGGTCGCCGTTTCCCCGGGCGGCCGGGAAGGACGTCGATGATCTCCCACCTGAATGACCGGCTGCGCTTCCTGCAGGCCTTCGTCACCAACCCCCGCCAGGTCGGGGCGATCCTGCCGACGTCGCGCTGGGCGGTGCGCGACATGCTGGACCTGGCCGACCTGCCCGGGGCGCGGCTGGTCGTGGAGCTCGGCGCCGGCACGGGCTCGCAGACCGGCGAGATCCTCGCGCGGCTGGGGCCCGACGCGCGGCTGATCGCCCTGGAGATCGACCCGCGGCTGGCCGAGCTGCTCGGCGAGCGCCACCGCGACCCCCGGCTGACCGTGGTCCGCGACTCCGCCGAGTTCCTCGACGCCCACCTGGACGGCTCCCTGGCCGACGTCGTGGTCTCGGCGCTGCCCTACACCTCGCTGGAGCCGGGCCTGCGCCGCCGCATCCTCGACGTGCTGCCCAAGGCGATGACCCCGCAGGGCGTGACGCTGGTCATCCAGTACTCGCCGCTGATGGAGCGCGAGCTGCGCCGGCGCTTCGCCTCCGTGCGGCGCCGGGTCTCCCCGTGGAACGTGCCGCCGGCGTTCCTGTTCGCCTGCTCCGGCCCCACCGGCCCGGCGCAGTAGGTCAGCGCATCGACGGCGGGCGCAGCGCCTCCGGGACGACGGCGGTCTCCCCGGTCGCGGTCTTCGCGCTGGGCACGCCCTTGAACCGGTACGGGACGGCGCCGACACCCGGCTGGACGATGTAGGCCGCACCGGGCTCCCCCGACGCCCAGGCCGCGACCATCGCGTCGGCCACCTCCTCGGCGGTGAGCACCGGGAAGCCGGCCTTCTCGAACTCCTCGCGGATCGGGTCGATGATCGCGGTGTCGGCGAAGCCCGGGCAGACGGCGGTCATGGTGATGCCCTCGGCGGTCAGCCGCGGCGCCATCGAGCGGACGAACGCCACCGCCCCGCCCTTGGCCACGCTGTACCCGGGGTCGGTGGCCATCGGCGAGAGCCCCGCCAGCGACGCCGTCACGACGATCGCGCCGCCGCCGGCCCGCTGCAGCGCCGGCAGCGCGGCCGCGGTGCCGTAGACGACGCCGAACAGGTCGACGTCGACCACCCGCAGGAAGCCGTCGACGTCCAGCAGCTCCGTCGAGTCGAACCCGGCGATGCCGGCGTTGAGGAACACCGCGTCCAGCCGGCCGTGCTCGGCCTCCACCTGCTCGACGACGGCCCGGTTGGCCGCGCGGTCGGTGACGTCGAGGACGGCGAACCCGCAGCCGAGCTCGGCGGCCGTGGCCCGCGCCCGCTCCCCGTCGAGGTCGGCGAGGACGACGGTGACGCCGCCCGCGCTCAGCTTGGCGGCCAGGGCCCGGCCGAAGCCGCCGGTGCCCCCGGTGATCAGCGCGACGGAGCCGGGACCGGGTGTGTGCTGGGTCACGTGGCTCTCCTCGCCGGCGCTCGTCGAACCACGCGCCCTGGGTGCTCCGTCGATGCGTGACCTCGCGAGCTCGGTCACGTGCTCATCACATCACGCCGCGCGCAGGAAGCGGTCCAGCACGCGGATGCCGAACCGCAGCGACTCGACCGGCACCCGTTCGTCGATGCCGTGGAACAGCGAGGCGAAGTCGAGGTCCGGCGGGAGCCGCAGCGGGGAGAACCCGAAGCAGCGCATCCCGAGGCGCTCGAAGCTCTTGGCGTCGGTGCCGCCGCTCATCGTGAACGGCACCGGCCGCGCACCGTCGTCCTCGGCCTGGAGGGCGGCGACCATCTGCTCGACCAGCGGGCCGTCGAACGTCGTCTCCACGGCCTGGTCGTGGACGATCCACTCGCGCTGCACGCCCTCGCCGAGCAGGCTCGCCAGCTGCCGCTCGAACTCCTCCTCCTGCCCGTAGAGGAAGCGGCCGTCGACCGTGGCACTGGCCGTGCCCGGGATGACGTTGGCCTTGTAGCCGGCCTGCACCATCGTCGGGTTGACCGTGTTGCGCAGCGCCGCGCCGATCATGCGACTGATGCTGCCGAGGCGGGCGAGGGCCTCCTCCGGCTGGTCGGGGTCGATCTCGATGCCGTAGGCGTCCTCGACGGCGGCCAGGAACTGGCGCATCGGCGGCGTCAGCACGGTGGGCAGGCGGTGCGAGCCGAGCCGCGCCACGGCCTGGCACAGCCGGGTGACGGCGTTGTCGTCGTGCACGAAGGAGCCGTGACCGGGCTTGCCGCCGGCGGTCAGCCGCATCCAGGCCAGGCCCTTCTCGGCGGTCTGCACGAGGTAGAGGCGCAGGTCGTCGCGGACGGTGATGGAGAAGCCGCCGACCTCGCTGATCGCCTCGGTGCAGCCCTCGAACAGGTCGGGGTGCTCGTCGACGAGGAAGCGGGCGCCCAGCCGGCCGCCGGCCTCCTCGTCGGCGACGTAGGCCAGCACGACGTCGCGCGGCGGCTGCACCCCGGTGCGGGCCCAGTCGCGGACCAGCGCGAGCACCATCGCGTCCATGTCCTTCATGTCGACCGCGCCCCGGCCCCAGACGTAGCCGTCGCGCTCCTCCCCGGAGAAGGGGTGCACGCTCCACTCGGCCGGGTCGGCGGGGACGACGTCGAGGTGGCCGTGCACCAGCAGGGCGGGGCGGCTGCGGTCGGCGCCCGGGATGCGGGCGACCAGGCTGGCCCGGCCCCGCTCCGACTCGTGGATCACGCTGCCGATGCCGACCTCGTCGAGCTTGCCGGCGACCCACTCGGCCGCGGCGCGCTCGCCCTTGCCGGTGGCGGTGTCGCCGGTGTTGGTCGTGTCGATGCGGATGAGGTCACTGAGCAGTTCCGCGACCTCGGCCTGGGCGGAGGCGAGCGGGGCGGGCGAGGTCTCGGACATGCGCCGATCGTGCCACCGGTCCGGCGGGTCCCCCGGAGGGGCGGGGCGGCCCGACACCCGCGGACGGCGGGAGGGGGTGCGTGATCGTCGTCCGGACGTCCGGTAGTCTCTGTCTCGCACTCGTCCGGGTGGCGGAATGGCAGACGCGCTAGCTTGAGGTGCTAGTGCCCTTTATCGGGCGTGGGGGTTCAAGTCCCCCCTCGGACACAGCCTCACCCCGGCGTTGCGTTCCTGCAGGTCAGGAGCCCGGGGTGTTCTGTTGTCGGGGCCTGTGAGGCCCTCGTGACACCCCCGTGACACTCCGCGGCTGGGGTCAGCCCTCGAGCAGCGCCGCGAAGCGGTCCGCGGCCTCGCGCCCCATGCCGGGGTGCACTTGGTCGGGCCCTCGACGATCTGCTCGCCGGCGCCCTTGTCCTTCACCACGCCGACGCTGCGGCGGACCGCCAGCCGGCGGGCGTCCAGGTCGACGTCCCGCCACCGGAGGGCGAGGGCCTCGCCGCGGCGCATGCCGGTGGCCGCCAGCAGGCCGCCAGCCCATGGCGAGGTCGGGATCCTGCTGGTCTGCCCAGCGGAGGAACCGGGCCAGCTCCGGCGCGGTCCACGCCTGCATCTCCGGCGGGCGGGCTTCCGACGGGCTCGGCGGTGTCGACCGGCCGGTCGGGTCCACCGACAGCCGCCCGTGCTTGACGGCGTCGCCGAGCGCGGACCGCAGGATCGTGAAGACGTAGCGCACGGTGCGCGCGGACAGGCCTCCCCGCCCATTGGCACGGCCCGACGTCTCCAGCGTGCGCATCCAGGCATCCATGGCCGCACCTCGTCAGAACCACGGGTGGAGGATGCGGGGCCCCTGGCGACGAGGCGCCCCGCGCGGACAGCGCCGGTCGGCGGGTTCACCCTCGGGGTGAACAGCTGCATCCGCACGGCGTGGCACCACCGAAGAACCAGATGCAGCGGCGGACACCCCCGGCAACCCCCGCCTTCCGGGTCCCGCCGGAGAGGAGCGTTGTCGGTGACCACATCTGGCTGGCCCACGGAGACGGGCGCGGGTGGGGCCTTGGACGAGATGCGCTGTCCCTCGACATCCGGACTCGCCCCGACGGTGCGGTGACCGTGTCCGCTGCCGGGGAGGTGGACACGTTCACCGCCCCGCTGTTGCGGGCGGCCCTGGAGATCCAGCTGGAGCGGCAACCGCCGGAGCTGGTACTCGATCTGCGCGGTGTGCAGTTCCTGGGCTCGGCCGGACTGGCCTTGCTCGTGGAGACGCAGAAGGCAGCCGCCGCGCGCGACATACGCCTCCTGCTGATAGCCACCACGCGTCCGGTGACCCGGCCACTGCAGGTCACCGGGCTGCTCGACCTCTTCACCGTCGTCAGCGCATGAGCCGCCCTCGGGATCGATCGAGCAGGGGTCACCGATGGCAGGAAGGCAGCGTGCGCGGCAAAGACGCCGGCGACGGCGGGAACGCCCCCGGATCCGGTCGCGGCCGCCCGCATGTGACCAGCGCCCGGCATCGGACAGGACGTCGTCCGCCAGTGGTGATGTGCTGCCCGCACCAGCGTCTGCCGGTCAGGCTCGACTGACCACCGTGGTGACCGGCAGACCGAAGCGGCGCTCGACCTGGTGCGGGACGTCCGAACCGAGCCAGCGCGAGACCCGCTTGGGCAGGGTCGCCACGATGACCTCGTCGAACTCGTGGTCGCTGAGCGCCTCCCCGATGGCCGCCAGCGGCTGAGGGCTGCCCAGATGCCCCTCGGCCTCGACTCCTGACTCGGCGAGGTCGGCCAGCATCTGAGACAGTCGCTCCCGGGCCTCCTCGGTCGCCTCCTCGTCGGTCTCGGGCCCGCCGTAGCTCGTGGCCATGCTCGGCATGGGGACGACGCCGCCGGCCGCAGGCACCACGTGGTAGTGGGCGGCGCGGGTGTTGGGCACGAGCACGTAGAACGAGGACTCACCCGCCACCGCCCGCCTGCGGATCTCCTCCCGGAGCTCCCGCCCACCGAGCGTCTGGTTCGCGACGACGAGATACCTGCGCATGTGATCGACCTCCGCCTGTCGACCTCCGGGAGGAGTCTAGGAACCGGCCCGCCGCCGGGCCAGGGACCTGCCCGCCGTGCGGGGACGAGCGTGAGAACCGTCGTCAGCCGGAGTGACCAGCACCGCCACGGACCGCCCCGGCGTCGTCGCGCATCTCCTCCAGCTCGACGCCCTTGGTCTCCCGAACCCAGCGCAGCACGAAGAAGAAGGACAGCACCGCGCACACGGTGTAGAAGCCGTAGGCCAGGCCGAGGGACGCGTCGCTCAGCACCGGGAAGCTGACCGTGATCAGCCAGTTGGCCACCCACTGACCGCCGGCGGCGAAGGCCAGCGCCGCGGCGCGGATCCGGTTGGGGAACTTCTCGCCGAGCAGGACCCACACCACCGGCCCCCAGGACATGCCGAACGCAACGACGAACAGGTTCGCCGCGATCAGCGCGATCGGGCCGGTCGCACCCGAGAGCACCGGGTTGCCCTCGGCGTTCAGCGGTGCGGTCCCGAAGATGAACGTCAGGGTGCCGAGCGTGACGGCCATGCCGACCGAGCCGATGAGCAGCAGGGGCTTGCGGCCGAAGCGGTCGACCGTGGCGATCGCGATCAGGGTGGTCGCGATGTTCACCACGGAGGTGATCACGGTGATGACGAAGGCGTCGGCCTCGCTGAAGCCGACGGCCTCCCACAGGACGTTCGAGTAGTAGAAGATCACGTTGATCCCGACGAACTGCTGGAAGACCGACAGGCCCAGGCCCACCCACACGATCGGCAGCAGCCCGCTCCGTGGCGCGCGCAGGTCGGCCCAGGAGGGCGGCTTCTCGCGCTCCATCGTCTGCCGGATCCGATTGATCTTGATGTCGAGACCGCGCTCGCCCAGCAGGGCGCTGAGGATCCGCCGCGCCTCGGGGATCCGGTGCGTGGCGATGAGGTAGCGCGGCGACTCGGGGATGGTCAGGGTGAGCAGACCGTAGGCCACAGCCGGGACGGCCATGGCGAGGAACATCCACCGCCACGCCTCGAGACCGAACCAGAACGGCTCCCGCGAGCCCCCGGCCGCGGCCGCGAAGGCGAAATCGACCAGCAGGGAGAGGAAGATGCCGCTGACGATGGCCAGCTGCTGCAGCGAGCCGAGTCGGCCCCGGATCCGCGCCGGCGCGACCTCCGCGATGTAGGCCGGGGCGATGACCGAGGCCACGCCGACGCCGACGCCGCCGACGATGCGACCGATGATCAGGACGATCAGGTTGGGCGCGAACCCGGTGACCAGCGCGCTGACGAAGAACAGCACCGCGGCCACCTTCATGGTGAACAGCCGGCCGAAGCGGTCGGCGAACCTCCCGGCGGTCAGGGCGCCGGCCGCGGCGCCGAGCAGGGCCGAGGCCACGGCGAAGCCGAGGGGGCCGGGGGCCGCGTTGAACCGGTCCTCGACGGCGGCGACGGCACCGTTGATGACCGCGCTGTCGTAGCCGAAGAGGAATCCGCCGAGCGCGGCCACGGAGGCGATCCGCACCGCGCTGCGACCGCTGCCGGTGTCCGTCTCGTCGTAGATGGACGCGTGCTGATCAAACGAACCGTGCTCGCTCACCGGATCCCCCTCCGCTGTCCCGCGCGCCACACCCCTGTGCCGCCTGGCCGTGCCGTCTCACACCCCCGCGAGTCCCCTCCCTCCGTCCTGCCTCACCGGAGTCGTGCCAGGTCGGCCGCGCCGACGATCCCGGCCTCGGGGCCGAACTCGGCGAGCCGTACGTCCGGTACCTGCCGGTACGCGCGCACCGTGATCCGCTCGTGCAGCGACCGCTCTGCGGGCTCGCGCAGCAGCTCCCCGGCAGCGGAGACCCCACCGCCGAGGACGAACACCTCCGGGTCCAGGACCGCGGTGAGGGCGGCCATGCCCTGACCGAGCCAGGTGCCGATCACCCGGAACGCGTCGAGCGCGGCCTCGTCCCCATCCTGGGCGGCGCGCGTGACGTGCAGCCCGGTGATCGCCTCCGGCCGGCCACCGGCCAGCTCCAGCAATCGACCGGCGATGGCCGGCGAGACCGTGGCGAGCTCCTGAGCTTCGAGGATGAGCGCCCGGCCGCTGGCGTAGCGCTCCCAGCAACCACGGCCACCGCAGCCGCACCGCCGTCCGCCGGGTTCCACCGTCACGTGCCCGAACTCCGCGGCGATCCCCTGCCGCCCCCGGTACAGCTCCCCGCCGATGACCAGCCCGCCGCCGAGGCCGGTCCCGACGGTGAGGACGACGAGGTACTGCTGCCCCCGCCCTGCACCGAAGCGGGCCTCGGCCCAGGCCGCCGCGTTGGCGTCGTTCTCGACGACGACCGGCAGCCCGCACCGCTTCTCGACGTTCAGGCGAAGCGGCTCGTCGCGCCAGGCCAGGTTGGGCGCGAAGACCACCGTGGACCGGGCGGCGTCGACGAACCCGGCCGCCCCGATGCCGACGGCCTCGACCTCGTGGGATGCCTGCAGCTCCCCGACGACGCCGGCGATGATCTCCTCGATCATGGCCGGGTCGTGCGACGGTGTGTCACGCCGGGCGCTGGCGACGATGCCGCCCTGCTCGTCGACCAGGCCGGCGGCGACCTTGGTGCCGCCGATGTCCACGCCGATCGCGAGTGCCATGGTCGCCCCCCGGTCCGTGGGTGCGGTGTGATCCAGAGCACTGTGGACTCTGCCCCCTCCCCGCACCCGGTGCCACCGGAAGCCGGTCGGGGAGACCGGCGGCGCAGCGTGTCCCTCCGGCTGCCGGTCGCCGTCCGGTGGTCCAACCGGAGCCCTGGAACGGCGGCCTCGTCACCCCGACCGGTGTCCCCGGCTCCGGTTTCGATCGCGGGCCCCTACGAGCATGATGTGACCCGGCTCACCAGGAGGCCACGCTCGAGGCCCGGGGGTCACACGGTCATCCACCACGGGACGACAGGTCGTCGAGGCCCCTCGCGGGCGGCTCAGGAGGTGTGGGATGGCGCAGCCGAGGATCCTCGGGATCGTGCTGGCCGGTGGTGCGGGCACACGGCTCGCGCCGTTGACCGAGGACCGGGCAAAGCCCGCCGTACCGTTCGGCGGCCTCTACCGGCTGATCGACTTCGCCCTGTCCAACCTCGTCAACGCCGGCATCCTCAAGATCGCTGTGCTCACGCAGTACAAGAGCCACAGCCTCGACCGGCACATCACGACGACGTGGCGACTGTCGAACCTGCTCGGCAACTACGTCACCACGGTGCCGGCGCAACAGCGCCTCGGCCCGCGCTGGTACACCGGCTCGGCCGACGCGATCCTCCAGTCGCTGAACCTCATCAACGACGAGCGCCCCGACCTCGTCGTCGTCTTCGGTGCCGACCACGTGTACCGCATGGACCCGGGGCAGATGTGGCGCCAGCACCTCGACGGGGGCGCCGGCGTGACGGTTGCCGGCATCCCCGTGCCCCGCCAGGAGGCCACTGCCTTCGGCGTCATCCAGACCGCGGACGACGGGCAGCGGATCGAGGCGTTCCTGGAGAAGCCCGCCGATCCGCCCGCGCTGCCCGGCCGCCCCGAGGAGACCTTCGCGTCCATGGGCAACTACGTCTTCAGCACCGAGGCGCTGCTCGACGTCCTGCGTACGGACGCCGGCGACGAGGACAGCAAGCACGACATGGGCGGCAACATCGTCCCGCTGCTGGTCGGGCAGGGTGCGGCGCAGGTGTACGACTTCAACACCAACGACGTCCCCGGGGAGAAGGCCGGCACCGAGCGCTACTGGCGGGACGTCGGCACGCTGGACTCCTACTTCGACGCCCACATGGACCTCTGCGCGACGATGCCGGCGTTCGACCTCTACAACGAGCGCTGGCCCATCCTGACCCACATCCCGTCCCGGCCGCCGGCGAAGTTCGTGCACGACGACGGCGACCGGGTCGGCCGGGCGATCAGCAGCATCGTGTCCAACGGCGTCATCGTCTCCGGCGGCTGTGTCCATGAGTCGGTGCTCTCCCCCGGCGTGGTCGTGCACAGCTGGGCGTCCGTCGAGCGGTCCGTGATCCTGGACGGCACGCACGTCGGCCGCCGGGCCGTGGTGCGCGACGCGATCGTCGACAAGAACGTCCGCATCGGCGAGGGCGTCGAGATCGGCGTCGACAAGGACGACGACCGCGCCCGTGGTCTCGTCGTCTCCGAGGCGGGCATCACCGTGGTCGGCAAGGGACGGGAGATCATGAAGTGACCGCGGACGCCGGTGACCGGCCGGGACAGCGCCCATGCGATCGTTGCCAAGGAGTAGGACCGTCGCTGAGCGTCACCGCTCTCGGAGGGTCGAGCCACACTTCTCACGGTCCCGCCGCGCAAGCCGCACGTGAGCTCCGAGCTCGAGATGCCTGTCGCAGCGGGCAGATGTCCCACCGCGCCGCACGCCTGCTCCAGCCTCTACGGGATCTCGCGTTCGACGTCGGGCCTCGATCCGCGCCGGGTCGCGGCCCGGCCGACGGTGCGGGGTGGACCGGCAGCCGTCTGCGTGGCGGGTCGTCGCGCAGCCGGCACCGGCGGTCGACGCACACCCTCACGTGCGCGGTTCCCGCCCGACCGGCTGCCTCGGCTCGTCGAGCAACGGGGAGGGCGCACGCAGCGGCACGCAGACGGGTGCGGCCGCCGTCACCGACAGCCGGACGCCGTCCACGACGACGGTCACCGGCTCCTCGCCGCGGACCAGCGTGACCGTGGTGCCCTCCTGGGTCGTCTCGACGCGCAGCAGCCGCCCGCGCCAGGTGACGCGGTAGGCGGTGCGCGAGAGCGAGGCCGGCAGCAGCGGCGCCAGCTCGAGGTCCTCGTGGTCCTCGCGCAGTCCGCCCAGGCCGGCGACGAACGCCAGCCAGCTGCCGGCCACGGAGGCCATGTGGAGCCCGTCGGCGGTCCCGCCGGTGATGTTGCGCAGGTCCACGAGGGCGGCCTCGCGCAGGTAGCGCAGGGCGAGGTCGGGGTGCTGCGCCTGGGCGCACACGACCGCCTGGACCGCGGCCGAGAGCGAGGAGTCCCGGACGGTGCGGGCCTCGTAGTAGTCGAGGTCGCGCGCCACCTCCTCGGCGGTGAACTCGTCCCGGCACCACCACAGCGCCTGCACGAGGTCGGCCTGCTTGAGCACCTGCCGCCGGTAGAACGTGGCGTAGTGCTGGTGCTCCTGGACCGGGTAGGCGTCGCGCTGGTCCTCGAACGGCCACTCCCGGTAGGTGGTGAAGTTCGCGTTCGACGGGTGCACTCGCAGGCCCTCGTCCCACGGGACGTGCACGGCGTCCGCCGCGGCCCGCCAGGCGGAGGTCTCGGTGGAGTCCACCCCGAGCTCCGCGGCGCGCTCCTGGTGTCGCCGGCACGCGTCGGCGGCGCGCCGGAGGTTGGCCCGGGCCATGAGGTTGGTGAAGACGTTGTCGTCGACCACCCCGGTGTACTCGTCCGGCCCCGTCATGCCGAACAGGTGCCAGCCGCCGGCCGCGTCCTCGTGGCCGATCGACATCCACAACCGGGCCGTCTCGACGAGCACCGCCAGCCCTCCCACGGAGGCGAGGTCCCGGCCCGTGACGTTCTGGTAGAGCCAGAAGGCGCGGGAGATGTCGGCGTTGACGTGCATCGCCGCCGTGCTCGCGGGCCAGTACGCGGAGACCTCGGGGCCGCTGATGGTGCGCCACGCGAAGGCAGCCCCCGTCAGTCCCAGCGTCGCGGCGCGCTCCCGGGCGGAGTCGAGCGTGCCGGAGCGCCACCGCAGGAGGCGGGCCGCCGCGTCCGGGCGGAGCAGCGTCAGAGCGGGCAGGACGAACCCCTCGACGTCCCAGAAGGTGTGGCCGCTGTAGCCCATACCGGTCAGGCCCTTGGCGCCGATGGGGGCCTGCGAGATGCAGGCGGCGGAGCAGAACAGCTGGAAGACGGCGTAGCGCAGCGCCTGCTGGAGCTCGGGATCGCCGTCGACCTCCACGTCCGCCGTCGTCCACAGCTCGTCGAGCGCGGCGCGCTGGGCGGCGAGCAGGCCGTCCCACCCCAGGTCGAGGGCGGAGCTCACGGCTGCCGAGGCCTCCGCGAGGACGGAGTCGGACCCGGCGTCGTAGGACCAGCTGTACCCGAGGGCCTTGACGATCGTGAGGCTCTGCCCGGGGAGCAGGTCGGCCGCGGCCGTGACGACGACGTGCTGTTCGTCGACGGAGGAGGTGACCCGCCCGCCGTCGACCTCGTGGCCGACCGCGGTGGCGATCGTGATGCCCGATCGACGCGTCCGCTCCACCAGGGCGCCACCGTGCTCGGAGCGGATCAGGGCGCGCGGCTCGAAGGCCTCGTCCAGGCACTCCGCGACGCGCGGGTCGTCGTTCTCCACGCCCGTGGGGGTCACCTCCCCCGCGGCGAGCTCGGACCGCACGACGACGTGCGCGGGCCCGTCCACCGCGCGGACCTCGTACCGCACCGCGCACACCGACCGCTCGACGAGGGAGACGAGCCGCTGCGAGGACACCTCCATCGTCGTGCCCGACAGCGCGGTCCAGCGCACGCGGCGGTCGAGCGTGCCGGCGCGCAGGTCGAGGGTGCGCTGGTGGACCTGCGGCCGGACCTCGCGCACGTCGAGCGGGAGACCGTCGACCAGCAGGCGCAGCGGCGTGCCGTCGGCGACGGTCAGCAGCGCCTGCCCCTCCTGGGGGTGCCCGTAGCCGCCCTCTGGATAGGACAGCGGATGGGTCTCGTGGACCCCGGACAGGTAGGTGCCGCGCATGCCGCTGGGCTCGACCTCGTCGAGCGTTCCCCGGATCCCGACGTAGCCGTTGCAGAGGCTGAAGAGGGACTCGGTGACGGCGAGCGTCCCGGGATCCACGTGCGGCTCGCGGATCAGCCACGGAGCGGTGTCCAGTCTCGGGGCGGTCACGTGGGCCCTCGCTTCGTCGGAGATGGGTCAGGCCGCCCGCGGCGTCCCGCTCCCCGTCCTACCGGTCCGGACGCCGCGGCGCGATCCGTGAGGGTGCCCCCAGCCGTGTGCGCACGTGTCGTGTGCCAGTGGTGGGACGTGAGCTCCGTTCACACGGCGCCCGGGGAGAGGCAGCGGTAGCTTCGACCGCCGAGTCGACGGTCTCGTGGCGAGAAAGGCGCTCAGACATGCCCAGCGCCCCCCGGTCCCTCAGTTCGCCTCCTCTGCCGCGTCACCTGCAGTTGGAGGTGACCTCGGCGTGCAACCTGTCGTGCGCCATGTGCCTGGTCAGCTACCGACCGGCGGTCAACCGGGCCGACGGCGCGATGCCCATCGAACTGTTCCGGCGACTGGTGGACGGCACCCCCGGGCTGGCGCGACTGACCCTGCAGGGGCTCGGTGAGCCGCTGCTGCAGCCCCACCTGCTGGCGATGGTCGCCCATGCCAAGGAGCGGGGCATCGAGGTCGGGTTCAACAGCAACGCGATGCTGCTGACGCGCGATCGAGCGGAACGCCTCGTCGCGCTCGGGCTGGACTGGCTGCACGTGTCCCTCGACGGCGCCACCGCCGAGACCCACGAGGACATCCGGGCCGGGGCGGAGTTCGACAGGGTCGCCCGGAACCTGCGCGGTCTGCAGGCGGCGAAGCGGGCGGCTGGGTCGGACGAGCCGTGGGTGCGGGTGGTGTTCGTGGCCATGCGACGCAACCTGCACGAACTGCCCGACCTCGTGCGGCTGCTCGCCGAGTGGGAGATCGACGAACTGCACGTGCAAGGTCTGTCGCACGACTTCGGGGACACCGATCCGGCAGGCGGCTACGCCGAGATCCGGGCGTTCGCCCGCGCCGAGTCCCTGGAGCACGTCGCTCCGGCCGACGTCGCAACCGTCTTCGCGGCGGCCCGGGAGCAGGCCGACCGCTGCGGTGTGCGCCTGCGGCTACCCGCTCCGGACGGGCAGTCGCCGGTCCGGCGACCCGGCGAGCCCGGCTGCACCTGGCCGTGGGACGCGGCCTACATCACGAGCTCCGGCACGGTCCAGCCGTGCTGCATGGTCATGGGTGATGACCGGATCTCGATGGGGAGCCTGGCCGATGCCGACCTCGCCGAGATCTGGACCGGCGAAGCGTATGCGGAGTTCCGCACTGCTCTGCTCACCGACGACCCACCCCCGGTGTGCGCCGGCTGCTCGTTGTACCGCGGCCGTTTCTGACCTCTGATCGGCACGAGCGGGCGGCGCGGCTGCACCTCCAGCTGCGGCTGCCGTGGAGGCAGTCGTCATCTGGTGTCTGCGCTGTCGCTCCACCGCCCGTCCAGGCCGGCCGCGGGACCGGTCACGCGACCTGGCGAGGCTCCCGCCGGGTCACGCCCTCAGGGCAGCTCCGCCCCGCCCAGCCCCGCGTCGCGCGCCATCGCGATCGCCTGCGGGCGGGACTCCGCGGGCAACTTGGTGAGCACCGTCGACACGACGTTGCGAACGGTCTTCTCCGACAGGTACAGGCGGCGGGCGATCTCTCCGTTGCTCAGGCCGCGGGCGACCAGGTCGAGCACCTCGTTCTCGCGCTCGGTCAGCTGCGGGAACGGCGTCAACCGCGCGGTGCGGGTCATGAGCCGGGTGAGCACGGCCGGACCGACCGCCGCGCCGAGGATGACCTCGCCGTGCCCGACGGCCTCGAGGGCGCGCGTGATCTCCTGCCGGCTCGCCCCCTTGAGCAGGTATCCGCGCGCGCCCGCGCGGAGCGCCGCCGCGACCGTGTCGTGGTTCTCCACCATCGTGAGCACCAGGCAGGCCGCCGAGGGGAGCTCGGCTGCCAGGGTCCGGATCGCGTCGAGCCCGTTGGTGCCCGGCATGTGCAGATCCATGAGGACGACGTCGGGCCGCTCGGCGACGGCCAGCGCGACCGCCTCGTCACCGTCCGCCGCCTGGGCGACGACGCGTGCCCACGGCAGCGCGTCGACGAGCGCGGCGATGCCTTCCCGGAACATCGGATGGTCGTCCGCGACGAGGACCGACAGTTGCCTCGTCACGTCGCCACGTCCGCGAGCCGCTCCGGGGACGGCTGCGCCGGCAGGTCCGCCGGCAGGGTCGCCACGACCGTCGTCCCGTCGCTGCTGCCGGTGACCGTGCACGTCCCGCCCAGCTCGGTGGCGCGTTGGTGCATCGAGGTGAGACCCACCCCCGCCGTCGCCTGCACGGGCAGCCCGACGCCGTCGTCGGCCACCCGCACGGTGACCGTGCCATCGTCGGAACCGACTCGGACGTCGACGCGCCGCGCCCCGGAGTGCTTCGCCACGTTGGCCAGCGCCTCCGCGGTGATCCGGTAAGCCGCCACCTCGGCCGCCGCCGACAACCCGGTCAGCCGGCCTTGTTCGGTGACGGTCACGGCGATGCCGCCGGTGCGCAGCCGCTCCGCCAGCTCCTCCACCGCCGAGAGCAGGCCGAGGTCGTCGAGGGCCGCCGGCCGCAGGTCGTCCACGATGCGCCGGACGTCGGCGACGCTGTCCCGCAGGTACTCCGCAGCGGCCTCCAGGACCGCCGCGGCTCGATCGGGATCGGTGTGCACGAGGTCGGCGGCCACGTCCAGCTGCATCGCCGTGGCGGCCAGGCCGGGCCCCAGGTCGTCGTGCAGGTCGTGCCGTAGCCGCCGGCGTTCCTCCTCCCGCGACGTCACGATGTGCTCCCGGGAGCGGTGCAGCTCCGCCTGCAGCCGTGTGGCGTGCGCCGCCACCGCGGTGTGGCGGGCCAGCTCCTCCAGCAGCCGGAGCCCGCGCTCGCCGAGCCCGCCCGCCGGCACGGCGACGACGAGCTCGCCGACCGAACGCCCCGAGTAGACGAGCGGCACGGTCAGGGTCTCCGCCTGCGGGTCGCGCCGTCCGTGCACCACCGCACCGTGCTGGGCGACGCGCAGCTCGGCATACGGGAGGAGCAGCGTGCGCGCGACCACCTCCACGACGGTCGGCAGGACCGTGCTGGGCGAGGTCGCCGTCGCCAGTCGCTCGCCCAGCCGCGTCAGCCCCGCGTACGGCTCGTCGGCCTGGCCGTACAGCAGCCGGTTCACCGCCCGCTGCACGCGGTCCTTCAGCGGCTGCACCGCCATCGCCGCGAGGACGAACAGCAGCAGGTCCCAGTCATCGGTCACCCGCTGCGCCGCTCCGGTCAGCACCGCCAGCAGCCCGCCGTACGCCGCCAGGGTCAGCACGGTCAACGCCCCGTACACGAGCGCACGGTTCACCACGACGTCGACGTCCCACAGCCGGCGGCGCACCATCGCGTAGGTGACGGCGGCGGGCAGCGGCACCATCGCCGCGGCGACGAACGCAGCCGACGCGACCGGCAGGACCCACCCCGCGACGAGCAGCGCCAGGGTCGCGAGCGCGCCGGCGGCCACGAGGAGGACGTGGTCCCGCTCCCGCTCCGAGCTGCGCCGCAGGCGGACCGCGAGCGACGCGACGCCGAGCAGCGCACCGAGCACCACGACCGGCAGGGTCGCGCTCACCACGGTCCACGCGCCGTCGACGCCCACCGGGTTCTCGATCGGCCCGTAGGACGCCGGCGGCGCGATGTCCCGCTGCCCGTACGGCGTCACGGCCCAGGCCGTCGTGGCCGTCACCGTGGCCACCACGGCGACCCGGGCCACCCAGCGCCATCGCGGGGACGGCAGGAACAGCAGGAGCACCGAAGGGACGAGCGTGTACCCGGGCACCCACGTGAACGTGGCGATCCAGTACAGCGCCGCCCCCACCTCGTGACCGGGAGCCCCGGTGAGCAGCAGGTGCGCCAGCGACCCGCTGAACGACGAGACCGCGTTGCTCAGACCGACGCCGATCATCAGCCAGCCGACGGGCGTGCGCGGCACCCGCGCCGCGACCACAGCACCGAGCGTGCCGTACGCGATGCCGGCGATCACGCCGCGCAACGCGCCACCCGCGGAGTACTCCGGCCCGTCCGACGGAACCACCTGGAGCAGCAGGGTGGCGAGGGCCAGCCCGACGCACGCTGCGCCACCGGCCGTCGCCGGCCAGCGCGACCGACGTCCACGGTGACCGCCGTTCGGGGAGCCCGGGTGCATGACCGGATGTTCTCAGCAGACGGCGTCCCGGGCGGCAGGGACGACGGTCCTGCCACCCGATCGGGACCGGCGTCCGATGACGGCAGGACGTCGCCGCCGTGAGTCTTCGGTCGGCTCCCGCGGCACCCCCGCCGCCGAGACGACGCGGAGGACTCCCATGACGCAGCACACCAGCACGCCTGCCCCCACGACCGAGATCCGGATGAGCTCCGACTTCACCGCACCCGACCACGCGGTCCTCACCGGTGACGGGGCGGCCGCCGACGCCACGACCGCCGGACGCGCACACCGGGCCCCGAGGTGGCGGCGAGGCGCCCTCGCCGGCGCCGCTCTCGTGTCCCCCGTCGCGCTGGCCCTGCAGTACGCGCTCAACAGCGCCGGCCTGCCGCGCCAGGACGCCGCGGTGTACCTGACGGCCGTCGCATCCGACAGCGGCGCGATGATGGCGTCGACGGTGTCCTACAGCGTCGCGATGACGTCGATGGTGGCGATCGGGGCGCTCGCTGCGGTCACGCTCCGGCGGACCGCGCCGATCGTCTCGGCGGTGTCCGCGGCACTGCTCACGCTGGGTGCGATCGGCGGAGGCGTGTTCGTGGGCCTGCGGCTGGCCGCGCTCGCTCTGGTCGAGGACGGCACGGTCCTGCCCGGCGGTGTCGCCGCCTTCATCCGCCTGCAGGAGGCGATCATCAACCCGGTCGGGCTGCTGCTCGTGTGCGCCATCCTCGGCACCGTCGCGCTCGCCGTGGCCATGCACCGCTCGCGCCGAGAGATCGGCTGGTGGCCTCCGGTCGTGACCGTCGTCGGCTTCGTGCTCGCCAGCGGCGAGTTCCCGAACGCCGTGAGCGTCGTCGGGGCGCTCGTGCAGGGTGTGGCCCTGATCCCGCTCGCCCGGCTGGCGCTGACCGCCCGCAGCTGACCTGGACCGCAGATACGAGGGACGGGACCCGCGGCGCTCGCCGCGGGTCCCACCTCGTCGGTCCCCCATCGGCTGCCGGTCAGCTGGGGGCATGTGGGCAGCACCGTCGCCGTTGCCTCGAGCGCGGGCATCCTGGCTCCGGGACCGGGTGCGGGGCCCGTCCCGCCCGATGGCGTCTCGCGACGGGGCGGGCCCCGGTCCGACGCCGCAGCCGGGAGACTGCGGCGCGCGGGAGGCCTCCCGCTCAGGGGGCGATGACCAGCTCGGCGATGAGGCCGCCGTCCAGCGCGAAGCGGTACTGCAGCTCCGCGACGCCGCCGGGGAAGTCCCCTTCCAGGCGGTTGACGGCCACCCACCGTGTCCCGTCGACGCGCTGTGCGCCGACGAGTTCGGTCGTGTACGTGAACTCGGCTCCGGCGTTGCGCAGGAAGTCGAGGACCTCGCCGCTCCCCCGGAAGGTCTGACCCTGGTCGACGACCACGGCCGCAGGGGTGAAGGCGCGGATGGCGGCGTCGACGTCGCGGGCCGCGTGGGCGTCGAGGAAGTCGCGGAGCGTGGCAGGGAGCTCGCTGGGCTGGATGCTGGTCGGTGTGGTCATGTCCCGACGGTGCGGCCTCCCGCACCGGGAGGGTCAAGCACTGGACCCTCCCCCGGGGAGAGGGTGCACAGTGCTCGCGTGCTGGCGATCGGCGAGTTCTCCAGGCTGACCCATCTGAGCGTGCGCACGCTCCGCCGCTACCACGACGCCGGGCTGCTCGAGCCCGCGACCGTGGACCCCGCGAGCGGTTACCGCTACTACAGCGCGGACCAGATCCCGACCGCCCAGGTCATCCACCGCCTGCGCACGCTCGACGTCCCGCTGCCCGACGTCCAGCGTTTCCTCCGCCTCCCCGACCCGAGCGCCCGCGGCGCGCTCGTGGCCGAGCACCTGGCGCGCCTCGAGTCGGAGCTGGACCGGACCCGCGCCGCCGTGGCGTCCCTGCGCCGCCTGCTGCAGCCGGAACCCCCTCCCCTGGACGTCGAGCTCCGCGCGGTGCCGGCGAGCACGGTGGCCGCCGTCGAGGACGACGTCGACCACGAGGACGTGCTCGCCTGGTACTCCGGCGCCATGGCCGAGCTCGATGCGGCGGTCGTCGGACCGACCGGCGTCCCGGGCGGCCTGTACGACAACGCGCTGTTCGAGGCCGGCCGGGGACACCTGCTCCTGTACCTGCCGACGCCGGAGCCGCCGCGCAGCGGGCGGGTCCACCCCGTGACCCTGCCGGCCGTCGAGTTGGCCGTCACCACCCACGTCGGGCAGCACGACGACATCGACGTCACCTACGGGGAACTCGGCGCCTGGGTGGTGGCCAACGCACTCGCCGTCGCGGGGCCGGTGCGCGAGACCTACCTGGTCGGTCCCCGCGACACGAGCGACCCGGCCGCCTGGCGCACCGAGATCGGCTGGCCCGTCTTCCGGGTGGCCCCGCGGTGAGCCACCGGCAGCACGGGCGGGAGCGCTCGGTCGACGGTCAGCCGCCGAGCCAGTGCTGCCGGCGGCGGGCGGTCGATCAGCCGGGGACGACGTCGGGCACGAAGTGCTGGCTCTCCTTGGGCGGCCGGACGTAGTCGGAGCGCACCGGTGGCCGGGGCGGCAGTCGGGGCGGCTCGGGGGTGAGGTCCTCGTACGGCACCTGCGCGAGCAGGTGGTTGATCACGTTGAGCCGGGCACGCTTCTTGACCTCGGCCTCCACCACCCACCACGGCGCCTCGGGGATGTCCGTGGCCGCCAGCATCGCGTCCTTCGCGCGGGAGAAGTCCACCCAGCGGTTGCGCGCCTCGAGGTCCATCGGACTGAGCTTCCAGCGCTTCGTCGGGTCGGTCAGGCGCTGCTGGAAACGCCGCTCCTGCTCGGAGTCGCTGACCGAGAACCAGTACTTGACCAGCTGGATGCCGCTGCGGACCAGCATCCGCTCGAACTCCGGGCAGGAACGCAGGAACTCCCAGTACTCCTCGTCGGTGCAGAAGCCCATGACCCGCTCCACGCCGGCGCAGTTGTACCAGGAGCGGTCGAACAGGACCATCTCACCGCGGGCCGGCAGGTGGGGCACGTAGCGCTGGAAGTACCACTGCCCCCGCTCGCGGTCGGTCGGCGCGGGGAGGGCGACCACCCGGGCGTAGCGGGGGTTGAGCGGCTCGGTGATGCGCTGGATCGCCCCTCCCTTGCCGGCGGCGTCGCGGCCTTCGAAGACCAGGACCACCCGCAGGCCCTCGGCCCGGATGAACTCCTGCTGCTTGACCAGCTCCACCTGCAGCCGGACCAGCTCGCGCTCGTAGTACTTGGTGCTCACTCGGGCGGTCGACCGCGGAGCCTCCTCGACCGACGCCTTCTCCTTGGCAGTCGTCATGGCTGGAGCGTCCTCCCCGCGGGTCGGCGCATCAACGCCTCCGGCCCGGGTGCGGTCCTCCGCGTGCCCGGCACCGCTGGGGACCGGGGCGTCGCGCGGCTCCACTCCCCGCTCCTTACGCTCGGTGCCGCCACCCCGACCGGATGGAGACCCATGCCCGTCGTCTCGCGCTTCTCGACGACCCCCGTCAAGGGCACCGCCCTGCACCACCCGACCAGCCTGGTGTTCACCGGGAACGGCGTCGAGGACAACCGGCGCTTCCACCTCGTCGACGCCCGGGGCCGGCTGTTCAACGGCAAGCACCACGGACCGTTGGTCCGGCTCACCGCTCAGTACGACGACCAGCGCCGGGAGCTGTCCCTGCAGATCCCCGGGCGTGAGCCGGTGCGGGGGACGACCGAGCTGGGCGAGGCGATCGTCACCGACTTCTACGGGCGCGACGTCGCCGGTCGCCTGGTGACCGGCCCGTGGTCGTCGGCGCTGACCGAGTTCGTCGGCGCGCCGGTCCACCTGGTGGCCGCCGACACCCCCGGTGCCGCGGTCGACGTGCACCCGGTGACCCTGGTCTCCGCGGCCACCATCGAGCACCTGCGCAGCGTGGCCCCCGGCGGCGAGCGCCTGGACCACCGGCGGTTCCGCATGCTGGTCGAGGTCGACGGGTGCGGGGTGCACGAGGAGGACACCTGGGCCGGCCGACGTGTCCGGCTGGGAGGCGCCACGGTGCGGGTGGTCGGCCCCGTCCCCCGCTGCGTGGTCACCAACGAGAACCCCGACAGCGGAGTGGTGGACTTCAGCACCCTCAAGGCCATCGCGCGCTACCGCGGCGAGCTGGCCGCAGACCTCACCACGCCGGTCGCCCACCTCCCGGACGGCGGCAAGGTCGTCTTCGGCGTGTACGCCACGATCGAGCAGCCGGGGCCGGTTCACGTCGGTGACCCCGTCGAGCTGCTCGCGGCGGAGGCGTCCGTCGGCACCTGATCGATCGCCCGGACGCCTCCCGCCTCGCGATCGCGAAGCCCTCTCCCGCGGGTGACCGACCTCCTGCCCACGCAGGGGACCGGCCACGATCGCGGCCGTCCGCCCCACGGGGAGTGCCGACGTCGGGCGCCCGCGTCGGCGGCACCGACCTCAGGCGACGATCAGGTCCCGGTCCGGCCGGAGAGGACGGCGACCCCCATCACGCACTCCTCCCGGACGCCCGGGGCTCCCGCGCCGCGCCGGACGGGCCCTGCACCCCAGGGCCTGCAGGGTGGCGATCGCCGGACGGGGCACAGCACCCGGTGAGGACGAGCGGCTCTCTCGAGCCCACGACGGCGGATCCGTGGAACGACCGGCTCACCCGGGACCCCGGCCGTGCGGCAGCTCCCGGCGGCCGTCCGAGCGGCCACGGTCGGGACTCATCCGGCGCGGGGGACGTGCGACCGGACGCACCGGGGAAGGCTGTGCACGCCGGCATCCCGACACATCGGGGCCGCGCCGCGGCTCCGGACGTGCGGTCGTCCTCACGACCTGAACTGGTGGTGGTCCGATGACGAGAAGGACGGATCGCCCCGTCGTACCCGACGGGCTCCCTCAGCTCCAGGCGGGGTGTCACCTGTCACCGGAGGACGGCGCCTGTCTCATGGAGTACGTCTCCGTCCTCGCCGGGACGGCCTTCGGCGACCACCCGCGCTGCACCGACCCCACGCTGGCCGCACTGGCCCGGCTGGTGAACGACGCCACCAGCGACGACGGCCGGCCGCTGCTCGCGGCCTTCGCCCCAGCCCTGGCTGCGACGGGCCCCTCCGCCGACGCCCGCCGGACCGCCGCCGTCGTCCGCGCCACCGTGCGGGCTGCCCGGGCGGCAGCGGCGGACCCGGGAGCCCTGGACCGGCACCTCGACCGCGCCGAGCGGCGGTGCGCCCGCGTCACCGGCAGCGGAGCGCGCGCCGGGCTGGCCCGGCTGCTGGATCCCCTGTACCGGCTGGGGACCGGCCGCCGTCGCCTGGAGGTGTCGGTCGGCGCGTTGGCAGGGCTCGCCGGGCCACGGCGTGACGCCGCGCTCAGGGGCACCCTGGCCGCAGCGATCGGTGCCGTCGTCCCGCCGGATCCTCCGGAGTGCCGGACCGTCCCGCCCACCGGGCGTGGTGACACAGCCGCGGCACGCACCCGCGGGTCCTGACCGGCGGTCCTCGCCCGCGGGCGGCGCCGGAGACACCGGAGCACCGCGGAGCGATGGCGGGGCCACACGGCCGACCACGGCGGCGCCGTTTCTTGACTCGGTCAAGGAAGAGGCGCCAAGATGGCCTCGTGCCGGACACCGCAGACCTCGAGCGCACCCTGCGCGCGGCCGGTCTGCGGGTGACCCGACCGCGCCTCGCCGTGCTGGACGCCGTCCACGCGCAGCCGCACCTCGACACCAAGTCGCTGATCACCGCGGCGCGTGCCCGCCTCGGTGCGGTGTCGCACCAGGCGGTGTACGACGTGCTGCAGGCGCTCGTGGGCACCGGCCTCGTGCGGCGCATCCAGCCGGAGGGCTCCGATGCCCGCTACGAGGCCCGTGTCGGCGACAACCACCACCACCTCGTCTGCCGCGAGTGCGGCGCGATCGTCGACGTCGACTGCGCGATCGGCGCCGCACCCTGCCTGACCCCCTCCGCCGACGCCGGCTTCGTCATCGACGAGGCTGAGGTCGTGTTCTGGGGACGCTGCGCGTCCTGTGCAGCCGGCCCTGCTCCCGCCCCCTCACCCCGCACCACACAGAGAGGTACGTCGTGACCAACGAGATCGACAAGAACCAGAGCGAGAGCACCAGCGAGAGCGAGAACCCGGCGATCCCCTCGCCGACCCAGGTCACCAACCGGCGGCCGCAGAGCAACCGGGACTGGTGGCCAAACCAGGTCGACCTGTCGGTGCTGAACAAGCCCTCCAAGGACTCCGACCCGCTCGGCGCGGACTTCGACTACCGGACCGAGGTCGCCACGCTCGACGTCGAGGCGGTCAAGCGCGACATCGTCGAGGTCATGCGCACCTCGCAGGACTGGTGGCCGGCCGACTGGGGCCACTACGGCCCGCTGTTCATCCGCATGTCCTGGCACGCCGCCGGCACCTACCGCATCGCCGACGGCCGCGGCGGGGGCGGCGAGGGCGGGCAGCGCTTCGCCCCGCTCAACAGCTGGCCGGACAACGCGAACCTGGACAAGGCCCGCCGCCTGCTGCTGCCGGTCAAGCAGAAGTACGGCCGCAAGCTGTCCTGGGCCGACCTGCTCCTCCTCGCCGGCAACGTCGCGCACGACGACATGGGCCTGCCGACCTTCGGCTTCGCCTTCGGCCGCCAGGACAACTGGCAGCCCGGCGAGATCTTCTGGGGTCCGGAGGACACCTGGCTCGGTGACGAGCGCTACGCCGGCGACGAGCCGCTCGACCTGGACGAGGGCCCGCTGGCGAACGTGACCATGGGGCTGATCTACGTCAACCCCGAGGGCCCGAAGGGTCAGCCCGACCCGCTCGCCTCGGCCCACGACATCAAGGTGACCTTCCGCCGGATGGGCATGACCGACGAGGAGACCGTCGCCCTGATCGGCGGTGGCCACACCTTCGGCAAGACCCACGGCGCCGGCAACCCCGAGCTCGTCGGCCCCGAGCCGGAGGGCTGCCCGGTCCACGGCAACGGGCTCGGCTGGATCAGCCAGCACGGCACCGGCAAGGGCGCCGACACCATCACCAGCGGCCTCGAGGGCGCCTGGACCCCGACGCCCACCACGTGGGACAACTCCTACTGGGAGACCCTGTTCGGCTACGACTGGGAGCTCGTCGAGAGCCCGGCCGGCGCCAAGCAGTGGCAGCCGTCCAACCCCGAGGCGCAGGAGCTCGTCCCCGACGCGCACATCGAGGGCAAGAAGAACCCGCCGATGATGTCCACGGCGGACATGGCGCTCAAGGTCGACCCGGAGCTGCGCGCGTACGCCGAGCGCTTCCGCAACGACCCGGAGTACTTCGCCGACCAGTACGCCCGCGCCTGGTTCAAGCTGCTGCACCGCGACATGGGCCCGAAGGTCCGCTACCTCGGCCCGGACGTGCCGGCCGAGGACCTCATCTGGCAGGACCCGGTCCCGGCCGTCGACCACGAGCTCGTGGGCGAGGCGGAGATCGCCGACCTCAAGCAGCGGCTGCTCGCCTCCGGGCTGACCGTCTCGCAGCTGGTGCACACGGCCTGGTCCGCCGCCGCCTCCTACCGCGGCACGGACAAGCGCGGCGGCGCCAACGGCGCCCGGCTGCGCCTGGAGCCGCAGATCGGCTGGGCGGCCAACGAGGGCGTCCGGGACGTGCTGCCGGTCCTCGAGCGGGTCAAGGGCGAGTTCGAGCAGCAGACCGGCATGAAGGTCTCGCTGGCCGACCTCATCGTGCTCGGGGGCAGCGCGGCGGTGGAGAAGGCCGCCGCGGACGCCGGCGTGACGGTGACCGTGCCCTTCACCCCGGGTCGCACCGACGCCTCGCAGGAGCAGACCGACGTCGACAACTTCCGCTGGCTCGAGCCGCGGGCCGACGGCTTCCGCAACTGGATCGCGCCCGGGAGCAAGCTCCAGCCGGAGACGCTCCTGATCGACCGGGCGTACATGCTGGAGCTCACCGCCAAGGAGATGACGCTCCTCGTCGGTGGCCTGCGCGTCCTCGGCGCCAACACCGGCGGCGTGCAGCACGGCGTCTTCACCGACCGCCCGGGCGTGCTGTCGCAGGACTTCTTCCGCAACCTGCTGGACCTGGGCATCTCCTGGCGGACCGCGGTCGAGGCCGAGGGGGTCTACGAGGGGCTGGACGCCGACGGCAACGTCGTGCGCACGGCCACCGCGGCCGACCTGGTCTTCAACTCCAACTCGATCCTGCGCGGCATCGTCGAGGTCTACTCGGCCGACGACGCGAAGGAGAAGTTCGTGCAGGACTTCGTCTCGGCGTGGGTCAAGGTCATGGAGCTCGACCGCTTCGACGTGAAGTAGTCCCCCCGCTCGGACGCCCCGGCCCGCACCGCGGGCCGGGGCGTTCGCGCGTCCGTGGGACCCGGGTACCCGCGGACGGGGCCGGCACGAACGCGACACACGCCGCGGGTGCCGCGCGGCTACAGGCTCCCCCGCGGCAGGACCCACCGGTGGGCGAAGTCCAGCACGTCGGCGGCGATCTCGAAGTCCGCGTCGTAGTGCAGGACGGTCATCCCGTGCTCGGCCGCGAGGACGGCGGTCAGCAGGTCGGCGATGCCCACCGCCCGGTGTCGTCCGGTGCGGGCCAGCCCTCGTTGCGCGTCGAACGCGCGCTGCCAGTGCTCGTCGTCGGTGGGCAGGTACTCGTAGGCGGCGCGGCGGTCGGCGCGGATCTCCTCGTACTCCCCCGGGCTGCGGGCACTGAAGAGCGCCTCGGCGTCCAGGGGCGCGCAGGTGGCCACCAGGCCGCCGGTGATGAGTGGCTCCAACCGCTCCGCGACGACGGGCAGCCGCATCCGGGCCGCCGCGCTGGTGTCGATCAGGAAGCGGGCGATCACCGCCACACGTCTGCCCGCTGAGCGGGAGCGGCCATCTCCTCCAGGCCGCCCTCCCGCAGCCAGCGCACCTGCCGGGCCCGTGCGGCCGCGCTCGCGGCCTGCTGCAACGCTGCCCGGACCGTGTCCGAGATGCCGCTGGTGTGCAGTTCGCGCTGCGCCCGGGCCAGCAACTCGTCGTCGAGGTCGATCAACCGCTTCGTCACCGCGCTGCCCCCGATCGGGTATATACCTGTTCGTCTCGGAGTATAGGCACCGGTCTCGCATCGGAGTCGAACGGGACGCTGCGGACCCTGGCGCGTCGCGACGAGGAGCGGTAGGGAGGAGCGGTCCCGGCCGTCGACGAGGGAGCACTCCCATGGCCGACAAGTCGCCCCACGACAACCACGCCGCGAAGAAGTCGGGCAAGGCCGTCAAGGCCAAGCGCAGGGAACGCAGGAACGAGCAGCGGGCCGCCACGGAGATGGAGCGGCTGATGCACCCCCGGCGCGGCACGGCCTGACGGCCCCCGCGGGCGAGGACGCACCGCACCCACGCCGCCCGGGGCCCGCTCGCCGTCGCTGCGGCCGGCCCTCGAGGTCCGCGGGTGCCGCGGTGGGGTGCGCGCGGAGCCGCACGGCGACGTCCCCGCGCTGAACCACCCGGCCGGCCCGTCCGTGACATGGGCGAGGGAGTTCCGGAGGCGCACATGGCAGACCCGTCCCGCCCGGCCCGCCGGCCGGCGTCCGCACGAGGCCCGTGCACGCACACCCGCCGCGGGACGACCGTGAGCCCCGGGCGGTGAGGCAGGACCAGCGTGCCCCCTTCGTCGCGGGGTTGCAGCAGGCACGGGAGGCCGCCTACCCCGCGGGCGAGTACGTCGGCCAGGAGAGCTTCATGCGGGCCGCCGAGATCCGCCGGCTGGCCCGCCGGGCCGGCATCGGCCCCGGCGTCTCCGTCCTCGACCTGTGCTGCGGGGTGGCCGGCCCGGGCCGGCTGATCGTGGCCGAGCTCGGCTGTCACTACCTGGGGCTGGACTCCTCCGCGAGCGCCGTGGAGATCGCCCGCGGCCTGGCCGGGGACCTGCCGTGCGCCTTCGCGTGCGCGCAGGTCCCGCCGCTGCCGGACGGCCCCTTCGACGTCGTCCTCCTCCTGGAGACGATGCTGGCCTTCCCCGACAAGCGCGCCCTGCTGGCCGAGGTGGCCTCCGCCCTCGGGCCCGGCGGCCGGTTCGCCTTCACCCTCGAGGAGGGCGCGCCGCTCACGGCGGACGAACGCGTCCGCATGCCCGACGCCGACACCGTCTGGCTCCTCGAGATCGCGGAGATGACCGCCCTGCTGGACGAGGCCGGGCTGGCGGTGACCTGGCAGGAGGAGTGCAGCGCCGCGCACTCCGCGACGGCGGCGTCCCTGCTGCGGGAGTTCCGCGCCGGGTGGAGCGTCATCGCCCCGCAGGTCGGGCGGCAGGCCCTGACCGAGCTGATCGCGGCCCACGAGCTGTGGCGCGACTGGCTGGGCCGCGGGCGGGTGCGCAAGTTCGCGGTGGTGGCCGAGAAGCGATGACCTACGCCTACAGCCGCTACCTGGCGGCGAAGAAGAGCCTCGACGATCGGGCCCTCAACCGCTCCGTGCTGGACGAGCTGCGCCGCCTGGTCCCGCCGGGCCCGCTCCGGGTGCTGGAGATCGGCGCCGGCCTGGGGACGATGGTGGCCCGGCTGCTGGAGTGGCGGGTCGTCACCGCCGGCGAGTACACCCTGCTGGACGTCGACCGCCGGCTGCTGCAGGACTCCCGCGCGTGGCTCTGCGGCTGGGCGGGCACCCGCGGCCTCGACGCCGAACCGCTGCCGGACGGCGTGCGCCTGGGCGACCTCCGGGTGCGCCTCGTCGAGGCCGAGCTCGGCCGCCACCTGGAGAGCGGGAACGGGGCACCGGCAGACCTGCTGATCGCCAACGCCTTCCTGGACCTGGTGGACGTGCCGGCCGTCCTGCCCGGACTGCTGCGGCTGCTGCTCCCGGGCGGCACCTACTGGTTCACGGTGAACTTCGACGGCGAGAGCGTCTTCCAGCCCGAGCACCCCGCCGACGACGAGGTCATCGGCGCCTACCACCGCACCATGGACCACCGCGTCCGCTACGGCCGGTCGGCCGGGGAGAGCCGCACGGGCCGCCACCTGTTCGGCCATCTCCGGGCCGCCGGCGCGCCCCCGCTGTCGGCGGGCTCCTCCGACTGGGTCGTGCTGGCCGGCCCGGACGGCACCTACCCCGGTGACGAGGCCTACTTCGTCGAGGCGATCCTCCAGACGGTGCAGGACGCCCTGGAGGGGCCGGCGGCGCCGTCGGGCCTCGCGGACTGGCTCGCCGTCCGCCGCCGCCAGCTCGCCGACGGGGAGCTGGTCTACCTGGCCCACCAGCTGGACGTCGCAGGCCGGTCCCCCGGCTGAACCGTTCCGCCGGCACGTCCGTGCTCCAGGGTGACGGCAGCGGATCGTCACGGAGGTGCCGTGCGCTCGGTTCGGGTGGAGACGGCGTCCGGCACGCTCGCCACGCCCGCGCTGCTCGGCGTCCTCTCCCTGACCACGGGCCTCGGTCCGGCCGGATGGGGCGTCGGCCTGGCGTCCGGCTGGACGGCGACCGCGCTGCTGGCGGCCGGCCGCACCCGCAGGGAGCAGCCGATCCTCCCGCCGGACCGGGTCACCCTGACCCGGGCACTGCTCAGCGCGGGGGTCGCGGGGCTGGTCGCCGACTCCGTCGGCCGTCCGCTGCCGGTCCCCGCGCTGGTCGTCCTCTCCTGCGTCGCGCTCGTGCTCGACAGCGTGGACGGGCGGGTGGCGCGCCGCACCGGGACCGTGACGCCGTTCGGGGCCCGCTTCGACGGTGAGGTCGACGCCTTCCTCATCCTGGCGCTGAGCGTCGCGGCGTCCCGGGAGCTCGGCGGCTGGGTGCTGGCCATCGGCGCCGCCCGGTACGTGCTGCTGGTCGCGGGGTGGCTGGTCCCGTGGCTGGCCGCACCGCTGCCCCCCCGGTTCTGGGGCAAGGTGGTCGCCGCCGTCCAGGGCATCGTGCTCACCGCCGCGGTCTCCGGGGTGCTGCCGCGGCCGGTCGCCGCGCTCGCCGTGGGCGTCGCGCTGGTGCTGCTGGCCGAGTCCTTCGGCCGCAGCGTCGTCTGGCTGTACCGGACCGGCGCGGGCCCGCGCTCCCGCCGGGCGCTGCGGTCGGCCACCACGCTGGTCGCGGGCGCGGTCGTCTGGGCCGTCCTCGTCGCACCGCCCCGCCTCGACCAGCTCACCCCCGCCGCCTTCGCCCGCATCCCCCTGGAGGGCCTGGCGCTGGTCGCGGTCGCACTGGTGCTCCCGGCCCGGGCCCGACGGGTCGTGGCGGCCGCGGCGGGGGTCGCGCTCGGCCTGCTCACGCTCGTCAAGCTCCTCGACGCCGGCTTCACCGCGCAGCTCAACCGGCCGTTCAACCCCGTCCTCGACGGGGGCACCTTCGCGCCGGCGATCGGGGTGCTGCGCGACTCGATCGGAACGGCGGCCACCGTCGCCGCCGTCGTCCTCGCCGGTCTCGCCGTCGTGCTGCTGGTCGCCGTCGTCGTCGCCTCGACCGTCCGGCTCAGCAGCGGCACCGCCCGCCACCGGCGCCGCTCCGCCTCCGGGGTCGCCGTCCTGGGCCTGGTGTGGGTGGTGTCCGCCGCGCTGTCGCTGCAACTGGCGCCGGCCGGTCCCGTCGCCTCGGCCGGCACCGCCGCGCTGGCCGTGGCGCACGGCCGCGACGTCGGCGCCGCCGTCCGGGACCAGCAGCGCTTCGAGGCGGCCACCCGGGCCGCCGACCCGTCCGCCGGCCTCCCCGGGGCGGACCTGCTGGCCGGCCTGCGCGGCAAGGACGTCGTCGTGGCCTTCGTCGAGAGCTACGGACGGGTCGCCGTCCAGGGCTCCCCGATGGCGCCGGGCGTCACCGCCGTCCTGCGCGACGGCACCAGCCGGCTGGCCCGGGCCGGGATCGAGGCGCGCAGCGCCTTCCTGGACTCCCCGACCTTCGGCGGGCAGAGCTGGCTGGCCCACGCGACCCTGCACTCGGGGCTGTGGATCGACAGCCAGGCGCGCTACGACCAACTGCTGGCCAGCGACCGGCGGACGCTGGCCAGCGCCTTCGGCCGGGCGGGCTGGCGCACCGTCAGCGTCAACCCCGCCAACGACCAGCCGTGGCCGGAGGGCACCGCCTTCTACCACTACGACCAGGTCTACGGCCGGTACGACCTCGGCTACCAGGGCCCGGGGTTCAGCTGGGTCACGATGCCCGACCAGTACACCCTGGCCGCCTTCCAGCGGCTCGAGCTCGCCCCGGGGGGTCCCCCGGTGATGGCCGAGATCGACCTCATCTCCTCGCACCAACCGTGGACCCCGCTGCCGACCATGGTGCCCTGGGACCAGGTCGGCGACGGCTCCGTCTTCGACCCCATGCCCGCCCGGGGCCCGTCGCCGGACGAGGCCTGGCGCGACCCGGACACCGTCCGCCGGCTGTACGGGCAGTCCATCGAGTACTCCCTGCAGGCGCTCGTCGAGTGGGTCGCCACCCAGCCGGACGACGACCTCGTCCTCGTCCTGCTCGGTGACCACCAGCCGCTCACCGTGGTCACCGGACCCGACGCCACGCACGAGGTCCCCGTCTCCGTCGTGGCCTCGGACCCCGCGGTGCTCGACCGCCTCGCCGGCTGGGAGTGGCAGGAGGGGCTGCTGCCGGGCCCCGCCGCGCCGGTGTGGCGCATGGACGCCTTCCGCGACCGCTTCCTCGACGCGTTCACCGACGGCGTCGACCCGCAGGCGCTCGGGTCCCCGCGGTGACCGACGGAGCCCGCGCCTTCTGGCTGCGGGAGCCCGGAGCCGGGGAGATCCGGCCGGTGCGGCTCCCCGAGCCGGGCCCGCTCGACGTCGTCGTGCGGGCGCTGCACTCGGGCATCAGCCGGGGGACCGAGACCCTCGTCTTCCGCGGCGAGGTGCCCGAGAGCCAGCGGGAGGTCATGCGCGCCCCGTTCCAGGCCGGCGACTTCCCGGGCCCGGTCGAGTACGGCTACCTCAGCGTCGGGGTCGTGGAGCGCGGCCCCGCCGAGCTCCTGGGCCGGACCGTCTTCTGCCTGTACCCGCACCAGACGGCCTACGTCGTGCCCGCGACCGCCGTCGTCCCCGTCCCGGACGGCGTCCCGGCCCGGCGCGCCGTGCTCGCCGGCACGGTCGAGACCGCGGTCAACGCGCTGTGGGACGCCCCGCCCCTCCTCGGTGACCGCGTCACCGTGGTCGGCGCCGGCATGGTCGGGTGCTGCGTCGCGCGGCTGCTGGCGCGGTTCCCGTGCGTCGACGTCGAACTGGTCGACGTCGACGCGGGCCGGGCCGAGGTGGCCGCCCGGCTCGGTGTGCCCCTCGTCGCGCCGGGGGACGCCGCGGGCGACCGCGACCTCGTGGTGCACGCCAGCGCGACCGCCGCGGGCCTGCAGCTGGCGCTCGGCCTGCTCCGGGCCGAGGGCACCGCGCTCGAGCTGAGCTGGTACGGCGACCGCGAGGTGACGGTGGCGCTCGGCGGCGCCTTCCACTCCCGCCGGCTGGACCTGCGGGCCAGCCAGGTCGGCACCCTGGCGCCGGCGCGCCGGAGCTCGCGGAGCCACCGGGACCGGCTGGCGCTCGCCCTCGACCTGCTGCGCGACCCGGCCTTCGACGCGCTGCTCACCGGGTCCTCGCCGTTCGACGACCTGCCCGACGTGATGGCGCGGCTGGCCGACGGCCGCCTGCCGGCCCTGTGCCACACGATCGCCTACGACCAGGAGGACGCCCGTGTTCAGCGTGACGGTCCGTGACCACATGATGATCGCGCACAGCTTCACGGGCGAGGTGTTCGGCCCGGCCCAGCAACTGCACGGCGCGACCTACGTCGTGGACGCCACGTTCCGCGGCGCCGAGCTGGACGCCGACGGGGTGGTCGTCGACATCGGCGCGGCCGCCGCCCTGCTGCACGAGGTGCTCGGCGCGCTGACCTACCGCAACCTCGACGACGACCCGGACCTCGCCGGCACGAACACCACGACCGAGGTCCTGGCGCGCGTGGTCGCCGACCGGATGGCGCTGCGGATCCGCGACGGCGCGCTGGGGCCCGGCGGGGTCAGGCTGGAGGGTCTCGCCGTCACCCTCCACGAGTCGCACGTCGCCTGGGCGAGCTACGACCGGCCCCTGTGAGCGCGGTCCACGTCGTCGTCCCGGCCGGCATCCACGACCCCGCGCGGATCAGTGGCGGCAACCGGTACGACCGCGAGGTCTGCGCCGAGCTGCGGAACGCCGGGTGGAGCGTCACCGAGATCGCCGCCGAGGGCTCGTGGCCACGACCCGACGCGCCGGCGCAGGCCGCCCTCGCGCGGTCGCTCGACGTCCTGCCGGACGACGCCCTCGTCCTCGTCGACGGGCTGGTCGCCTCCGCCGCCCGTGCGGTGCTCGTGCCCCGGGCGCGGCGGCTGCGGCTCGTGATCCTGGTGCACATGCTCTTCGGCGGCGTGCACCTCGACGGTGGGGACCTCGACGGCGTGGCCGTCGCGGAGGACGACGAGTCGGCGGTGCTCGGCAGCGCGCGGGCCGTCGTCACGACCAGCGACTGGACCCGCCGACGGGTGCTCGAGCGGTACCGGCTGCCGGCGGGCCGGGTGCACGTCGCCCACCCGGGTACCGAGCCGGCGCCCGTGAGCCCCCGGACGACCGGCGGCGGGCGGCTGCTGTGCGTCGGCACCCTGTCGCGGCTCAAGGGCCAGGACCTGCTGCTGGAGGCACTGGGGACCCTGACCGGCCTCCCCTGGCGCTGCAGCCTGGTGGGCCCGCTCGACCGGCACCCCGACTTCGTCTCGGCGCTGGCGCGCGCAGCGACGGCCACCGGCATCGCCGACCGCGTCCGGATGCCGGGGACCCGCACCGGGGCGGCGCTGCGCCGCGAGTACGGGGACGCCGACCTGCTCGTCCTCCCCTCGCGGGCGGAGACGTTCGGCATGGTGGTCCCCGAGGCCCTGGCCGCCGGCGTGCCCGTGCTCGCGACCGCCGTGGGCGGCGTCCGGGAGGCCGTGGGCACCACCGCGGCGGGCCGGCCCGGCCTCCTCGTCCCCCCGGAGGACCCCGGTGCGCTCGCGGCCGCCCTCGCCCGCTGGCTCACCGACGCCGCGCTGCGCGACCGCCTCCGGGACGCCGCACTGCGCCGCAGGGAGTGCCTGCCGGTCTGGCGGTGCACCGGCGAGCGCGTCCGCGGCGTCCTGTCCGCGGTCGGGGGTGAACCGGATGCGCCACGGATCCGTGCAGTCCAGTGACAGGGACGGAGACCGATGGCGTGAGACGACGCGCGTGGGCCGGGGCACGCCTCCTGGGGGGTGTCCTGATCCTCGCCGTCCTGGTCCGGTGGCTGGGCGCGGAACCCTTCGTCGACGGCCTGCGCGGCCTCGGCCCCGGCACGCTGCTCACCGCGCTCGCCATCGGCGCCGCGACCACGGTCTGCTCCGCCTGGCGCTGGCGGGTCGTGGCCGCGGCGCTCGGCGTCGGCCTGCCGCTGCCGGCCGCGACCGCCGCCTACTACCGGTCGCAGTTCCTCAACAGCGCGCTGCCCGGCGGTGTGCTCGGCGACGTCCACCGGGGGCTGCGGCACGGCGTCGACGCCGGCGACCTGGGCCGCGGGCTGCGCGCCGTCGTCTGGGAGCGCGTCGCGGGCCAGGCGGTCCAGGCGGCGGTGGCGGTCGCGGTGCTGCTGACCCTCCCCTCTCCGGTGCCCGCGGCGGTGCCCGCGGTCGCCACCGCGGTCGCGGTGGCCGGAGGCGTCCTCCTGGTCACGGGCCGCGGCGTGGCGCGGCACGGTGCGTCCCGGCCTGCCGGGGCCCTCCGCACGGCCGGGGCCGAGGCCCGCGGCGTCCTGCTGCAGCCGGCCACCGCGCGACCGGTCCTGCTCGCGTCCCTCCTCGTGGTCGGCGGGCACCTGGGCACGTTCCTGCTCGCCGCCCGCGCCGCCGGGGTGGACGGCCCCGCGCTGGAGTTGCTGCCGCTGGCGCTGGTCGTGCTGCTGGCCGCCGCGATCCCGCTCAACGTCGGCGGGTGGGGGCCCCGTGAGGGGGTGGCCGCGTGGGTCTTCGCGGCCACCCCGTGGGGGGCGGCCGCGGGTGCCTCGGTCGCCACCGCCTTCGGCGTGCTGACCCTGGTGGCGGTGCTCCCCGGCGCCGTCGTGCTGCTCGCGGCCCGGCGGCAGCCGGGGCCGCGGGGTCCCCGGCTCCCGGCCCCCCGACGGGCCGCGGAGGCCGGCTGCCTGCAGAGCGCGACCCGAGAGGACGGTGCGGCACATGGCTGATCGGCCCTACACCCTGCTCAGCTGCGGCATGTCGATCGACGGCTACCTGGACAGCACGGACGCCGCCCGGCTGCAGCTGTCCAACGCCGCCGACTTCGACCGGGTCGACGCCGAGCGGGCCCGCTGCGACGCCATCCTCGTCGGTGCCGCCACCGTGCGGAACGACAACCCGCGCCTGCTGGTCCGTTCCCCGGCCCGGCGCGCCGAGCGGCTGTCGCGCGGGTTCCCCGCCTCACCGGTCAAGGTCACGCTCACCCGGCGGGGCGACCTGGCCGCGACGGCCGCCTTCTTCACCACCGGCGACTCCGACAAGATCGTCTTCTGCCCCAACCGGGTCGTCGACGACGTCCGGGCCCGGCTGGGTGCGGTCGCGACCGTCGTCGACACCGGCCCGGCGCGGGACGTCGACGTGGGCGAGGTCCTGGAGCACCTCTCGGCCCGGGGGGTCGACCGGGTGATGGTGGAGGGCGGCGGGAACGTCCTCACCCAGTTCCTCAGTGCCGACCTCGTGGACGAACTGCACCTCGTGGTGGCGCCGCTGTTCGTGGGCGACTCCCGTGCGCCCCGGCTCGTCGGCGACGGCCGGTTCCCCTGGAACGCCCACCGCCGGGCGACCCTGGCCGGCGTCCGGCAGATCGGTGACGTCGTGCTGCTCCGGTACGCGCTGTCCGAGAGGTTCTGCGCCGACGACGCCGCCGGAGAGGGTTGATGGCACCCCGCCCGGCCGACGCGGCGATCCGCACCCAGGTGCGGATCCCCTTGCGCTTCCCCGACGGCTACACCACCACGGCCCTCGTCACCAGCTTCCGCGGCCTCGTCGACGGCCGGGAGCACCTGGCGTTCGCGCTCGGCACCCCGGCGGCCCTCCCGCTGGTCCGCCCGCACAGCGAGTGCCTGACCGGGGACGTCTTCGGCAGCCAGCGCTGCGACTGCGGCCCGCAGCTGCGGGAGGCGGCCGAGCGGATCACCGTCGCCGGCGGCTACCTGCTCTACCTCCGGCAGGAGGGGCGCGGCATCGGTCTCTACGACAAGCTCGACGCCTACGCGCTGCAGGACACCGGCCTGGACACCTACGAGGCCAACGTCGCCCTCGGCCACGCCCCCGACGAGCGCGACTACACGGTCGCGGCCCAGATGCTGCGGGCACTCGGCGTGTCCTCGCTCGCCCTCCTCAGCAACAACCCGGACAAGGCCGCCCAGCTCGAGCGCCTCGGCGTGACCGTGGCGGCCCGGGTCCCCACCGGCGTGCACGCGTCGGAGGCGAACGCCGGGTACCTCTCCGCGAAGGCCCGCAACGGTCACCACGGCCTGGGCGCGATCCACCCGTCCGGCGTGGCCGCGCCGTCCCGGGCCGAGACCCGCTGACGCGGCGGGCGACGACGGCAGGACGGAGAACCCCATGTGGGCACAGACGCTCAGCGGTCCCTTCCGTTTCGAGCAGGTCGAGGTCGCCGCCCCGGATCCCGCCGCTCTGGCGCCCGGGCACGTGCTGCTGGCCACCCGCGCCGGCGGCATCTGCGGCAGCGACCTGCCCAACTTCCGCGGCGCCGTGTGGCCGCACCCGGCGGCCGAGGACGGCTGGGGCGCCACGCGGGCGCCGGGTTTCCCGCTGCACGAGATCGTCGGTGAGGTCGTCGCCAGCCGGCACCCCGACCACTCCCCCGGCGACCTCGTCGTCGGCTGGGCGTCGATGTTCGACGGCATCGCCGAGCTCGTGGTCACCGACGGCGACGGGCTGGCCCGCTACGACACCGGCCTGCCGCCCACCACGGCGGTCATGCTGCAGCCCCTGGCGTGCGTGCTCTACGCCGTGGAGCGGCTCGGCGACGTGTCCGGGCAGGCGGTGGCGGTGATCGGTCAGGGCCCGATCGGCCTGCTGTTCAGCCACGTCCTCAAGGCCCGCGGCGCGGCCCGGGTGACCGGCGTGGACCCGGTCGACCGCACCGACGTCGCGGCCGCCTTCGGCGTCGACGAGGTCGTCACCGCCCGGGCCGAGCGCTGGTCGGGCTCGCTGGCCGACGCCGACCGGCCGTCGGTGGTCGTGGAGGCGGTCGGCCACCAGATCTCGACGCTGCAGCCGGCGCTGGACGCCGTGGCACCCGGCGGTCAGGTCTTCTACTTCGGCGTCCCGGACGACCCCGTCTACCCGGTCGACATGATGACCCTGCTGCGCAAGAACCTGACCCTGCGCTCGGGCGTCACCTGGGAGCGGCAGCGGGTGCTGGCCGAGGCCGGCGCCCACCTGGCGGCCCACCCCGGCCTGCGGAGCTGCTACGTCAGCGACGTCCACCCCGTCGCCGACGTGCAGGCGGCCTTCAGCGCCGCGGCTGTGCCGCGGCCCGGCCAGCTGAAGGTCGCCGTCGACATGACCTGACCGCCGTCGTCTGGACGGCGGCGCCGGCCGCTCCCGGTGTCTACGACGAGGTGCGCATCGTCAGGTCGGTGAGCGCGACGACGTACTCCTCCGTCTGCTGGTCGACGTGGACGGCGTACGTGGTCGGGTAGTAGCCGCTCTCCTGATACGCGGCCGGCTGCTTGAGGGGCTTCTCGAGGCTGGGTCCGGTCAGGAGCCAGTCCCGGGTGATCATGGGCTCGATGAAGGTGTAACGGCCGTCCCAGACCCCGTTGATGATGATCTCGGTGAAGTCGTACTCGCCTGGGACGAGGGTGGTGTCGCTCGAGTCGATGAGGTGCACGCCCATGTTGGGCACCGCCTGCGCAGCAGCGGGCGCACCCGGGGGAACGGTGTAGTCCTGTGGCACGTACCGCGTCTCCGGCAGCCGTTCGGCCTTGGCCGCGTACTCTGGGTCGTTCGGCGTGATCGCTTCCATCGCGGCCATGTCGAGCATGGCGAAGTGGAAGTCGAAGTGCGGTCGGCCGAACAGTTCGGCGGGCTCGTGTCCCTGGGGATTCCAGTTCAGCATGAGGTGGTCGAACGCGGTCGCCTCCGCCTCGTCAGGCATGTCGATCATCAGGGTGGTGCCCGAGGTCGGCAGGCCGTCGAGAGCCGTCGGGCTCAACCGGGCGCCCACTTCCGTCGGTTGCCCCTCGTCGTCCAGCGTGACGTAGGTCGTGACGGTGCCGTTCCCCAGATCCTGGGAAGAGCTGGAGAACGTGCCGCTCTCGGCCGGCGCCGCGTCGCTCGACTCGGTGACGTCGTCCCCGCAGCCGGGGAGGAGGGCCACACCCGAACAGGCAGCCGCGAGGAGTACGGCGCCGCGGCGGGCGCTACCAGTGGTCATCGTCCTCACCTTCCGGGATGCCGCCTCGACACGTGGATCACCGCCAGGCTCTCGGCGGGAGGTCGAGACGGACGCGTTGGCTCGGCAGAGGCCGGAAGTCTGCGAGCACCGCCGCGACGACCGCGCAGTCCCGGACGGCCGATGGCGTCCTGGCTGCCGGGCGGCCGTGTTCGGTCGGCTGACATCGGAGTTCCGGCCATGCCGCCCCCTCCGGGAACGGCCTGGCGTCGGTGTGGGCCGAGGCGATGCGAGGTCTGGCACCGCGCCGCTCGAGTGGGCGGGCCACCGTCGGCTCGACCGGGACGTTCCGCGTGAGGCCGACACCGTCCTGCGCCCGGGCCGACAGGTCAAGAACCGCTCGGACCGCAGCGGACCGGGCCCGCCGGCCCCCTGTGCGTCGTCCGTCCGCGCTCACCGCCGATGACGCTGGGTACCCCCTGGATGGCCGCCCGCGTCACCCGCCGGGTCGCGGCGCCCGGTCCGGCGGCGAGGCACGTGGCGTCAGCTCGAACAACGGGGTGAGGCCGGAGAGCTCGAGCACCCGCCCGAACCGGTGCGTCGCACGTCGGATCCGCGCCGGGCGGCCGTCGGCCCGGGCGGTCTCCGCCCAGCGCACCAGGAAGGACAGCCCCGTGGAGTCGATGTAGCCCAGCTCGCCGACGTCGACGGCGAGGATCCGCAGCCGGTCCAGGGCGTTCTCGTGGGTGAACTGCTGCAGCACCGCGGCGTCCATGTCGCCGGTCACGTGCAGCACCTGGCCGCCGGCCTCGTCCTGCACCGTGATCCGTCCGGTCAGCTCGTCAGGCCGACCCCGATCCTGACCGCCCGCCCCGTGACCGGGCGAGCGGCCGAGGGGCGGCGCGGACCGGCGCCCTGCGCCCGGCGCCGATCCAGGGTCTGCGGCCGAGGAGCGCCGGATCGGGAGGCGGCGCAGCGGGGTGCGGCCGCCCGGGGCGTCGGCCGCCTGCTGGTGCTCGCTCACGCGGCTGCGGACAGCAGCCCGAGCTCCTGGGCCTTGACGACCGCCTCGAGCTGGGAGCGGACACCGAGCTTGCTGTGCAGGGCCTTCACGTAGCCCCGGCAGGTCTCCACGGTGATGCCGAGGACCCGGGCGATCGACTTGACCTGCATGCCCCGGCCCAGGCAGTCGAGCACCTCCTGCTCCCGGCGGGTCAACTGCGGGGGAGGCTCCTCCAGTCGCGCCGGGCCGCTGCCGGCGGTCGGCGCGGCGGAGAACGTGGACGGGGCCACCAGCATCTGCCCGGCCCGCACCCGGCCGAGGACGTCGAGCATCTCCGCCAGCGAGCCGTCCTTCGGGATGAACGCCGACGCCCCCGCCTGGGTCGCGCGCACCACCCACTCCGGGTCCCGGTGCGCGGTGACCACCGCGATGACCGCGCCGGGGGCGACCTGGCGCAGCCGCCGGGCCGCGGACAGCCCGTCCTCGCGCGGCATCTGGATGTCCATGACGACCACGTCGGGCTGCGTCTGCTCGGCCGACGAGACGGCCTGCGCGGCGGACGACGCCGTCCCCACCACGTCCATCCCGCCCGCCTGCAGTGCGAGGGCCAGCATCTCGGCGAAGGCGCGGTGGTCGTCGACCACCAACACCCGGAGAGGCACGGGAGCGAGCGGCGGGTGGTGTCGGTCGAGGGACCGGTACTGGGCGGGCGGGTCGAGCTGGGCGAGTGACAACGGATCCCCCGTGCGGTCAGGCGCCCACTGTTTGAGCGCGCAACCATCAGACGTGGGCGCTGACGTGACGGAAAAGGCTCTCCGCCCAACTGCTGACCAAAGTCCCTGCCGCCTCCCAGCGGGTCGCGACGCTGCGTGTCGGACGGGAACACTCCGTATCGGATCCGCAGCGTCCGGATCCGTCACCGGTCGCTCGACGTGCAGACAGCCTCCAGCGCCCCGGCGGGAACACGTGGAGATCGCCCGCGACACGACATGACGCGGTCGTCGGGACGGGCGGCGCGGGCCGCACACCCCGGCGAGCCGCGCCATGGACACGGTCCCATTGTCGCTGGCTGTGACCCACTCCACAGTCCTCCCGGACCGCCGTGCAGGGCGGTCTCCTCACGGACGCGCGTCGGGCGCGGTCCCCTGCGGGCAGGAGCCGGAGTGAGTGTGACGACCGGGGCGGCACGACCGTCCATCAAGATCGACGGAAAGCGGCGGTGGGTGTTCTACGCCGTCCTCTACACGAACTTCGTCGTGTGGCTGGACACCGCCAAGTTCAGCGTCCTGACGCCCTTCTGGGCGGCCGACCTCGGGGCCGACGCCACCCAGATCGCGAGCATCTCGGCGTCGTACCTGCTCGGGTACTTCCCGATGCTGTTCCTCGCCGGGGTGCTCGCCGACCGGATCGGGCCGCGGCTGATGCTGCTGATCTGCCTCACCGGCGTCACCGTGCTCGGCGGCAGCATGGCCTTCGTCACGACCGTCGACGAGATGTACTGGCGCAACATGCTGTTCGGCGTCTTCTTCGGCTTCCTGTGGGCGCCGTGCCAGCGGATGCTCGCCGTCTGGTTCGCGCCGATCGAGACGGCGAAGGTGACGGCGGCGTGGGTCGCCTCGCTGATGATCGTCTCGGTCGTCGCCCCCTTGATCGCCCTGCCCATCGCCTCGACCTGGGGGTGGGAGGAGGCGTTCCTCATCATCTCGGCGCTGGGCATCCCGGCGATCATCGCCATCGCGGTGTTCACCCGGAACCGGCCCGACCAGCTGCCCGGCATCAGCGCCGAGGAGCTCGCGCACATCAACGTCGGCCGCGACGAGGCCGCCCGCGCCAACGTCCCCCTGCGCGAGATCGCCAAGGTGTTCAAGTCGCGCAGCGTGCTGTTCATGGTCGTCGCTGGCGCCCTGGCCACCACGCCCACCTGGCTCATCGGGACGTGGAGCACCTACGGCCTGATCACCCTGCAGGGCATCGACCCCGACGTGGTGACCTACGTGGCCCCGCTGGCCGCCGTGCCGGTCATCCTCTACGCCTTCGGGCACGGCCGGGCCGTCGCCGGCCCGTTCCGGGGCCGGCTCCGCCCGCCGATGGTCCTCGGTGCCGCGCTGGGCGCGGTGGGGTTCCTGTCCGCCGGTCTGCTCGACCTGCCGTGGCTGGCCTGGCTGTTCGCCATCGGGATGCTCGGTTTCATGGTCGACCCGCTGTTCTGGGGCAGCCTGAACACCTACTGGCTGGGCGTGGCCAAGCCGGAGCTGACCGGCACCCTCAACGGTGTGGCGGCCGGCCTGCAGGTCGCGTTCGGGTACGTCCTGGTGAACGCGTCGGGGGGTTGGCTCGACACCTCCGAGGCCGGTCTCGGCCAGCTCGACACCCTCTGGATCGTCGGGGGCGTCGTCTTCCTCCTGTCGATCATCCCGGTGTTGCTGTCGAAGGACGTCCGCATCCACGCCGAGCCCGAGCCCGCACCGCCGCCACCGCTGCCGGGTGAGGCGACGTCCGCCCTCGATCTGCCCGTGGCACGCGAGCGACCCCTCCCCGATCCCACCCCCTGATCCGCCGTCGTGCCGGCCGGCCCCTGGGCCGGCCGGCCCCTGGGCCGGCCGGCATGACCCGTCTTCGCCCCCGGTGGTGCCCCGCCGGATCCGCTAGGCGCACTCGAGCTGGGTCACGACCCTGACCGGCCGCGAGATGATCGACCCCACGGGGGACGTCGCGACGACCGCGGAGTGCAACCGCCTGAGCTCCTCCTCGGCAGCACCGGGTGCCGTGAGCGTGATCAGGGCACGGACCTCCGTGTAGCCCGGGGAGACCTGCTCCGGCGGGAGCAGGCCGAAGAAGGCACGAAGGTCGAGGTCGCCCGAGAGCTGGATGTCGACGCGTTCGAGATCGATGCCGAGCAAGCCGGCCTGTGCGACGAACCCGGTGGTCAGGCAGCAGCCGTACGCCCCGAGGACGACCTCGACCATGTTCGGCGCCGTGTCCGTGCCGCCCAGGTGCGTCGGCTCGTCCATGGCGATCGTGTGCGAGCGGATGACCGCCTCGCTCCGGAAGCCGTGCCGCCAGTGCGTCGTCGCGGTCCAGACGGTCTGGCCGACGGCGGCATCGTCACCGACGCGCTCGATGAAGTCACTGAGCGCTTCCCTGTCGAACCCGAGATCCACGTTCATCGGTGTCCTCCTCATCTGTCCGCACCGGTCGGCTGCACGGAAAGCGCTCGGCCCACGGCTCCGGACGCGCGACCACGGCCCATCGTCCGGGCGGGTGCGGTCACCGGCCGCCAGGACGAGGGGATCGGGCACGCTGCTCCGCGACGCACGGACGGTCCTCAGTGGCGGTCGCCGTCGGCCCGTGGCTGGTGGCCCGTCTCCCAGTCTGGGGGTCGTCGGTCCGCTCGCACGGTCGTCCGTCGCCCGCCACGCCGAGGGAGCGCGCTCCTGACGCGGCGTCGCGGGCCGACTGCCGAGCGTCCTGGCCGCGAGCGCCCGAGCGGTCACCAGGGTTGCTCGGCGAGCACCGCGTCGCCGCGTCCGACCACGACGAAGGCGTGCTGCCCGCGGTGGGCGAGCCACGCGTCCTGCCAGTCCTGACCCTCGGTGTCCCCGTGGTAGCCGCCGGGCGGTCCGTCGTGTGCGGACTCCACCGGCGCGGCCGCGGGCAGGAAGGCGAGGTCGAGGAACGTGCCGTCGCCCTCGGCGCTCCACAGCCGCACGCCGACCACGTCGGTCACCGCGCGGCCGTACTCCCGGATCTCCTCGACGCCGACGCCGGTGCCCCAGTCGCTGCCCGCGAGGAACCAGTCGGCGCTCCCCCATCCCGCGGCGGCCAGCGCCTCCTCGAAGGCGAGCAGCCCGTCGGCCCCGCCCGGCCCCGCACCCGGTCACGAGCAGCACCACCGCCGTCCGCAGCGCCGGCCGCGCCCACCGTCGGGTCCGGGTGCCCCGTCTCCGTGCCGGCTCAGCCCCGGCCGAGGTACGGCATGCCGGTCGCCATGACCGTCGTGAACGGCACGGTGACGTCCAGCGGCAGCCGGGCGATGTGCACCACCGTGGCGGCGACGTGCGCGGGGTCGAAGGTCGGCTCCGGCCGGACCGAGCCGTCGGCCTGCCGGGCGCCGGTGGCGACGCCCGCGGTCATGTCCGTGGCCGCGTTGCCCACGTCGACCTGCCCCACCGCGATGCCGTGCGCACGGCCGTCGAGCGCCATGGCCCGGGTCAGCCCGGTGACCGCGTGCTTCGTGGCGGTGTAGGCGACGCTGCCCGGCCGCGGCACGTGCGCCGAGATCGAGCCGTTGTTGACGATCCGCCCGCCGGACGGGTCCTGGGCCTTCATCAGCCGGACGGCGGCGCGGCTGCAGAGGAACATCCCGGTGAGGTTCACCTCCACGGTGGCCCGCCAGTCGGCGACCGCGATCTCGTCGACCTCCCCGGACGGGCCGAACGAGCCGGCGTTGTTGACCAGCAGGTCCACCCGGCCCCAGGCATCGCGCACCGCGGCGAAGGCCCCGTCGACCTGCGCCTCGTCGGTGACGTCGGTGGGCAGCACGAGCGTGCGCCCACCGTCGGCCGCCGTCGCCTCCAGCGCGGCTCGGGTGCGGCCCAGCAGCGCGACGGCCCACCCGTCGTCGGCCAGGGCCCGCGCGATGGCGCGGCCCAGCCCCGAGCCGGCACCGGTGACGACGGCGGCGCGGGTCTCCTCGGCCATGGCCGGAGCCTGCCACGGGGCGTGCTCCCTGCGGGCGTGCCAGCCTGGGCCGATGCCGGTCCCGTGGGTGCACGCCTTCGTCGACGTCCCCGCCGGCTCCGTCGACGCCGCCCGGGCGTTCGGGTCGGCGGTGACCGGGTGGCCGCCCGGCGAGCCGTGGTCCGGGCACCCGGAGTTCGTCTCGCTCGACCCGCCGTCCGGGGCGCGTCACTTGCACGTCCAGCGGATCGGCGGGCCCCCGCGGGTGCACCTGGACCTGTCCGGCTCGCTCGCCGAGGACGTCCCCCGGCTGGCGGCGCTGGGCGCCGAGCCCGGCCCGCTGGGTGACGGGTGGCGGGCGATGACCTCCCCGGCCGGCCCGCCCTTCTGCGTGACCGCCAACCACCCCGACGGCGGCGCGGGCTGACCGCCGTCGCCTCGCCCACGGCGGGGCGGCCCGGGCTCGTCGTACCGGGGCTCTAGCGTTCCGTGGTGTGACCGATGGGTTCGACGCCGAGAACCCGCCCGGGATCGACGCCGAGCCGACCGGCGCCGACCTGTGGGAGCGCACCCAGCGGACCGGAGAGCAGGTCGCCGCGGCGTACGAGCAGCTGGTCGGCGCGAGGTCGCGGCAGGCGCGGGCCGCCGTCGCGCCGGAGTTCCTGCGGGCGGTGCGCCGGCTGCTGACGCTGCGGCTCGTCGCGGTCGCCGGGGACCGGCGGCGCGCCTTTCCGCAGCAGGTGCCCCCGACCGGACGGGGCGGCGCCGCGGCGCTGTGGGCGGAGGTGTTCTGGGCGGCGCGGGCCCGGACGCCGGACGACGACTGCGGCGTGCTGGAGGCGACCGACGTGTCGATCCGAGGGCTGCTGACCCTCCAGCCGTCGGACCTGACCGACCCGGACACGGTGCGGGCGGTGTGGGAGTGGCTGGAACTGGTCGAGGAGACCTTCGGCGGGCTGGAGATGGAGGCCCAGGCGACGGTGGAGCGGCTCCGCGAGACGTACTGACCGGGCCCCCCTCATGCCGGGACGCGCCCGGCGTCGGGCGCGCCCGTCCCGGGCCCGGCCACGATCCAGCCGGTGCGCCCGTGCAGGGGCGGGGTCTTGGTGCCGTCGGTGAACCACACGACGACCCCGCCGGAGGTCCGGCAGCGGGCGCGCACGACCCGGACCCGGCCGCCGCGCCCGGTCCGGACCGGCCGCACCAGCGGCAGGCCGAAGTCCGTACCGACGACGTCGCTGGTCAGCACCGACTCCCCGGCAGCCAGGGAGCTGGTCGAGACGGTGGTCATGGGGATGCCTCTCGCGAACGCGTGCTCAGTCGGTGCGCGTGCCGTTGCGCGTGACCCGGATGGTCTGCGGGCTGCGGACCCGCCGGGTGGGCACGACCTCACCGAGCTCGGCCAGCCGCTCCACCGCGGCGTCCTTGTCGACCTGCGTGCGCAGCCCGCCCCCGGACCACTCGCAGTGCAGGTCGTCCGCCGGCCCGGACCGGCCCCGCAGCCGTTCCCGCGCGTACTCCTTGTGCCGGCGGGCCTCGTTCTCGGCCGCCCGCCAGGCGTCGTAGTCGTGCACCGCCTCGACGTAGTCCCGGTCGGTGACCGTCAGCCGGGACTGCCGGGAGACGTCGCCCTCGGTCTCCGGCTCCACCGGCGGCCCCCAGCACAGGTCCAGGAACGGGCACCAGTCGCACATGGTGTCCACGCCGGGCCCGAACCCGTCGCGGGGGACGGCGTCGACGCCGTCGTCCTCCACGGTGGCGTAGACGTCGGTGAGCCACAGGAGCGCCTCGGCGGCCAGCGCCGGGTCGGAGTCGGCCTCGAAGACGACGTCCTCGCCGGTGTCGCGGGAGAGGTACCGCAGGCGCAGCCCCTCGACCTCCTGGCCCACGCCGGCCGGCAGCCGCCGGTCGGAGGTGCGGCCGGTGCGCAGCAGCCAGGCGTAGACGGCGACCTGGAACCAGTGCTTGGCCGGCACCCCGCGGGTGAGCACGCGCTCGAAGCCGAACCGGGACGTGGTCTTGAGGTCCTCGACGACCGGGGCGTGCCACCAGTCGCAGCGGCCCTTGACCTGCTCGCCGAGGAGCCGCACCTCGGTCAGCCCGCCGTACTGGCGGCGGAGGGTGCGCAGCACCCCCCGGTGCAGCTCGGTACCGAGGAAGGCCTGCAGCCCGGTGCGGGAGTTGGTGGGCCGGCGCCGGGCGACCCGGTAGGCCGCCCGGCGCCGGCACTCGCCGAGCTCGGAGGCGCCGATCATCCGCTGCCGGGAGCGGGCCCGGCGGCGGTCGAGGTCCCGGACCGCCGCGGCCAGGCTCGGAGCGGCCCGCCGCTCGGCCGCGGTCGGCCGGGCGGGCAGGACCTCCGACGTGCTCCTGGGCAGGACCGCCGTCACGCGACGATCTCCTGCTGCCCCGCCGGCACGCCGGCCCGCTGGCTGGCGATGGTCTCGCGGACCAGCGCGGTCAGCCGCTTGGTCGCCACCTGCTCGACCGGCCGGCCGAACCGCTCGGCGATCAGCTCGTCGGTCACCCCGAGGTCCTCCAGGCTGGCGAGCACGCCCTTGCGGGCGGCGGTGAGCCGGCGGTCCCGCGGGTCGTCCGGGGTCGGCGAGGCCTCCAGCAGGGGGTTCGCCGGCGCGGCCTGGGCCTGGGCCTGGGGAGCCGGGGCGGAGGCCGCGGCGGCGGCCCGGGCGGCCTCGACCACGGCGGCGGGCGTCATGGGCGCGGGCGGCGCGGCCGGGGTCCGGCGGCGCCCGGCGGGGTGGCGCTCCACCGTCGCCTCGAGGAACTCCTCGTGCCGGGCCTGGATCAGCTCGGCGACGGTGAACGAGCCGCTGGGGGTGGGGACGTCGACCTGCAGCAGGGCGCCGCGGTTGGCCTCGCCCCAGATCTCGCGCAGGTCGTCGTCGTCCTCGGCGTCCTGGATCCGGGCGGCCAGGTCGCCGACGTCCGGCTCGCTGCGCCGCTCCGCCCGGTTGCTGCGCGCCTCGTCCTCCCGCTCGTGCTGGAGCAGCCCGCCGCCGTGGAAGGGAACGAGGTCCCGGACGTGCGCGGTGCCCGGGTCGCACTTGAGCGCGTCGAAGACCAGCCACTCCAGCAGCCGGCCGTTCGCCGACGGGTCGAGGACCTCCTTGGCCGGGTCGTCGTTGGGCTTGATGCCCACGTGCACGCTGCGCGCGCCAACGATCAGCGGCCGCCGCCCGCGGCGCAGCCGCACCCACACGGTGGCCGCGTACGGGAACTCCCGGTGGGTCTGCACCGACCAGGTCTTCTGCCCCTCGATCGGCCGGCCGTTGGCGTCGACCTCGGTGACCTCCTTGCCGCGCGCGGTGACGACGACGATGCCGGGGAAGGTCAGCAGCTCCGTCTGCAGCTTGCGCCAGCGGGCGCCGGCGTCGTTCCACAGGTTCTGGCTGATGACGATCTCGGCGTTCGGGTCGCGCTTGAGCAGCTCGCGGTTGCGGGCCGAGGTGGCCGCGCGGGCGCTGGCCCAGTCCTTCAACCCGTCCCAGATCGCCGAGCCGGTGTCGATGCCCAGCACCACCGGCGGCTCGCCGGCGTCGGCCGCGCGGCGCGCCTCGGCCTTGACCGCCTGGACGGCGGCCAGCACCTGGGCGTAGGAGCCGTCGTGCTCGATCAGCTGGTAGCGCGCGCCGGGGATCGCGCCGTACTCGTCACCGGCACCCTCGTTGAGGTCGATCCAGTACAGGGCGCCGATCCGGTCGCTGGTGCTCAGCTGGGCCAGCGCCCAGCTCTTGCCCGCCTTCTCCTCGCCCTCGAGGAGGACGCACGGCCACGGGACGCGGCCGGTGGGCTTGCGGGTCTTGAGGCCTGAGAGGGCCATGGTGTGCTCCTTGGTGACATGGGGAAGCTGTCGACCGGGACGCTATGAGCGGGCACCGACACAACTCGGCGGTCTGCGCAAGCACCCCGAGCGGGACGAGGCGAACCCGCAGGTCATGCGCCCGGGGCGGCGTGTCGCCGTTCGCTGTCGGCGTAATCCGGGCGTCGCGGCGCCGGCCTCCGTGCGCACGGTGTGTGCACACAACGTCGTCACCGGACGGCGCCGGCCACGGTGTGTGCACAGATCGTCGTCACCGGGCGGCGCGGCGCCAGCCCCGTCGGCCCGCGCGCGGGGTGTGTGCACACAACGTCGTCACCGGGCGGCGCCGGCCTCGGTCTGTGCACACACCGTGGCCGGGGGCTCCGGGTCAGCCCGAGGCGACGGCGAGCGGGAGCGGCGTGGCGCGCGGCCGGCCGCGCAGACGATGCGCGAGACCGGTGTGCCGGCGTCCGGACCCGGTGGCGCGCACGGCCTGGGCGAGCGCCCGCGGCGAGCCGACGAGCACGACCAGCTGCTTGGCGCGGGTGACGGCCGTGTAGAGCAGGTTGCGCTGCAGCATCATCCACGCGCTGGTGGTCAGGGGGACGACGACGCAGGGGTACTCGCTGCCCTGGGAGCGGTGCACGGTGACGGCGTAGGCGTGCACCAGCTCGTCGAGCTCACCGAAGTCGTAGGCGACGGTCTCGTCCTCGTCGGTGACGACGGTGAGGGTCTGCTCGACGGGATCGATGGCGGTGACGACGCCCTGGGTGCCGTTGAAGACGCCGTTTGCGCCCTTGTCGTAGTCGTTGCGGATCTGGCTGACCTTGTCCCCGACCCGGAACACCCGTCCGCCGAAGCGCTTCTCGGCGCGGTCGGGGCGGGCGGGGGTGAGCGCCTCCTGCAGCAGCTCGTTGAGCGCGGCGGCCCCGGCCGGCCCGCGGTGCACCGGGGTCAGCACCTGGACGTCGCGGCGCGGGTCGAGCCCGAAGCGGGCCGGGATGCGGCGGACGACGACGTCCACGGTCAGCCGCGCGGCCTCCTCGGCGTCCTCGGTGCCGAACAGGAAGAAGTCGTCGAGGCCGCGGACCTGGGGCGCGCTGCCGGCGTTGATCCGGTGGGCGTTGGTCACCACCCCGGACCGGCCGGCCTGACGGAAGACCTGCGTCAGCCGCACGTGCGGGACGGGGCTGCCCTCGGCGAGCAGGTCGCGCAGCACCTCTCCCGCGCCGACCGACGGCAACTGGTCGACGTCGCCCACCAGCAGCAGGTGCGCCCCGGGCGGGACGGCCCGCACCAGCTTGTTGGCCAGCAGCAGGTCCAGCATCGAGGACTCGTCGACCACCACCAGATCGGCCGGCAACGGCCGGTCCCGGTCGAACCCGGCCTCGCCACCGGGCCGCAGCTCGAGGAGCCGGTGCACGGTCACCGCCTCGACCCCGGACAACTCGGTCAGCCGCTTCGCGGCGCGACCCGTGGGGGCGGCCAGGACGACCCGCGCGCCCCTGGCCACCGCGAGCGTGACGATCGAGCGGACCGTGAAGCTCTTGCCGCAGCCGGGCCCACCGGTGAGGACGGCGACCTTCTCGGTCAGCGCCAGCCGCACCGCCTCGCGCTGCCCTGGCGCCAGCTCCACGCCGGTGCGCTGCTGCAGCCGGGCCAGCGCGGCGTCCCAGTCCACCTCGGCGGCGTCCGGCATGCGGTCGGCGTCGGCGGTGGCGAGCCTCCTCAGGCCCGCGGCCAGCGAGACCTCCGCCCGGTGGAAGGGGACGAGGTAGTAGGCGACCGTGGGCGGCTCCCCCTCGGCACCGGGGAACTCCTCCCGGACGACGTTCTGGTCGGCGACCAGCAGGGCCAGGCAGTGACCCACCAGGCGGGCCGGGACCTGCAGCATCTCCACCGCCCGGGTCACGAGGTCGGCCTCGGGCAGGAAGCAGTGCCCCTGCCCGGTCGCCTCGGACAGCACGTACTGCAGCCCGGCCTCGACCCGTTCCGCGCTGTCGTGCGGGATGCCGACCGCGGCGGCGATGGCGTCGGCGGTGCGGAAGCCGATCCCCCACACGTCAGCGGCCAGGCGGTAGGGCTCGGTCCGGACGACGCCGATCGACGCGCCGCCGAACTGCCGGTAGATGCGGACGGCCAGCGAGGTGGAGACCCCCACGCCCTGCAGGAAGACCATGACCTCCTTGATGGCCCGCTGCTCCTCCCAGGCGGCGGTGATCAGCCGCGTGCGCTTCGGGCCCAGGCTGGGCACCTCGGCCAGCCGCCCCGGCTCCTCCTCGATCACCCGCAGGGCGTCGGCGCCGAAGTGGTCCACGATCCGCTCGGCCAGCCGCGGGCCGATCCCCTTGACCAGCCCCGAGCCCAGGTAGCGGCGGATGCCCTGCACCGTGGCCGGCAGCACGGTGGTGTAGTCCTCCACCTGGAACTGCCGGCCGTACTGCGGGTGGGCCCCCCACCGGCCGCGCAGCCGCAGCGTCTCCCCCGGCTGCGCGCCCAGCAGCGACCCGACGACGGTGACCAGGTCCCCGCCCCGCCCGGTGTCGACCCGGGCCACGGTGTAGCCGGTCCGGGCGTTGGCGAACGTGATCCGCTCCAGCGTCGCCTCCAGGACCGCCCCGGTCCCCCGCTCCCCCACCTGGCATCCCCTCGCCCACACACCGCTCCGACGGCCGATGGTTCCACCGCCCGGGGACAGGACCGGCGTCCTCGGCCCCCGTGGGGGTCCCGGCCGGCGGCGAGCGGGAACTGTCAGTGGGGCTCCCTAGCCTCCAGGTGCTCACCTGAGCGACGCACCGACGACACGGAGGACCGGATCATGGCCGGCGACACTGTTCTCACCATCATCGGCAACCTGACCAGCGACCCCGAGCTGCGCTGGACGCCCTCGGGCGCGGCGGTCGCCAACTTCACCATCGCGTCCACCCCGCGGACCCTGGACCGCCAGACCCAGGAGTGGAAGGACGGCGAGGCGCTGTTCCTGCGCTGCAGCGTGTGGCGGGAGGCGGCGGAGAACGTCGCCGAGTCGCTGACCCGGGGCTCCCGGGTGATGGCCCAGGGCCGGCTCAAGCAGCGGTCGTTCGAGACCAAGGAGGGCGAGAAGCGCACGGTGGTCGAGCTGGAGGTCGACGAGATCGGCCCCTCGCTGCGCTACGCCACGGCGACCGTCGCCAAGGTCACGCGGTCCGGGCAGGGCGCCGGCCGGGGAGCCGACGGCGGGTTCGGTGCCGCCGACGGTCGCGCGGCGAACGGGCGGGACGGCTCCGCCGATCCCTGGGCGGCGCCGGTCGGCGCGCCCAGCGAGGAGCCGCCCTTCTGAGCCGCCGGACGCCGGCACCCGTCCCCTCGCGGGCGGGTGCCGGCGTCCCGGGCGGCTCGGAGGCCGAGCCGGGCTGCTCAGAGGCCGAGCCGGGCGGACGCCGGATCGGCCCAGCGGCTGCTGGCGTCGTATCCCCGCATGGTGGTCACCGACGCCCACCTGCCGGTGCGGGCCAGCTCCCGCTCGCTGACCCCGGCCCTGTACCCCTCGGTGGCGAACGACCGGCGCAGGCTGTGAGGGCTGAGCCCCTCCAGCGGGACGCCGGCGCGTTCGGCGGCGCGGCGCAGGATCAGCCGCACCGACGACCGCGCCATCCGCGTCCGGCCGATGGTCGGCGCGGCGCCCCGCCCGACGCTGCGGAACAGCGGCCCGGAGCCGCCGTCGAGCCCGGCCGCGTCCAGCCAGGCCTGCAGGGCGCGGACGGGGCAGGTCTGCGCCCGCAGGCCCGGCGCCAGCGCCAGCACCTCCCCGGAGCCCTCCTGGTCGGTCTTGGACCAGCGGATGGTGACGTCGAGGCCGCCGTGGCCGGCGGGGGCCAGGTCCGTCACGTCGAGCCCGCAGGCGTCCGAGGCCCGGAGCCCGAGGGCGAACGCGACGAGGATGAGGGCCCGGTCGCGCAGGCCCGCCGTCCCGTCCGGCAGGCCCTCGACGAGGGCACGGATCGTCCGGGTGTCCAGCGCCCGGGCCCGCTTCGGACGCCGGCCGTCGCGGGCCGCCGAGCGGCGGATCCCCCGCAGGACCGCGCGGGTGCCGGGGTGCTCGGACGGGCTCGGGTACCCGGCCTCCCGGTGCGCGTGCCCGATGCCGGACAGCCGCCGGGCGACGGTGCGGGGGCTCGCCCCCGCGTCGCCGAGCGCCGCGAGGTAGGCCGCCACCGCGGCGTCGGCCGCGGGCAGCGGGGTGAACCCGCGCTGCCGGGCCCAGGCCGACCACGCGCGGAAGTCCGCGTCGTAGGCCTTCCGCGTGGACTCCGCCTTGGCGGCGGTGAGGTAGCGCCCCACCGACTCGACGTCCCCCGGCAGCACCAGCCCCCCGTCGGCGGCGGTCGTCACGGAGAGCACGCCGTCGCGGCTGCCGGCGGAAGTCTCGGACACCGGCGGCTCGGACTCCATAACAGCTGATTATGGAGCGCTCGCGCCCGACCGTCACGGTCGGTGGGCACGTTCGCTCGTCCGTTCGTTTGTCCAGCGCGACGGACGGGCGCAGACTGGTGGTCGTGACGGCGACCACGGGCACCTGCACCTATCCCGGCTGCGACCTCCCCGTCGCGCCGCCGCCGGCCACCGGCGGCCGGTCGTCCTACTGCTCACGACCGGACCACAACCGCTCGACCGCGTTCGCCGCCCGCCGGGCGGAGGCGGCCGGATCCGCGCCAGCCGCTCCGCCACCGCGGGCGAGCACCGCGGAGACGCTGACCGGGATCGCCGACGGGCTCCGCCGCACCCTCGACGACATCGAGGAGCAGGTGGCCCGTGCCCGCGAGGTGCTGACCCGGGCCGCCGACGCCGAGGTGCTGGAGACCGAGCGGGCGGCGGTGCGCACCGACGCACGCCGGGAGGTCGCGGAGGCCGCGCAGCGCGCCTCCCACGCGGACCGGCTGCGGGCGGTCGCCGAGCGGGCCACCCGGGAGGCCCGCGAGGCCGCGGCCCGCGCCGAGGCCGACGCCGCCACCGCCCGGGACGCCGGGGGGGGGGGGGGGGGGGGGGGGGGGGGGGGGCGGGCCTCGCCGGGGGGGGGGGCGGGGGGGGGGGGGGGGGGGGGGGGGCGGCGGGGGCGGGCCGCGGGGCCGCGCCCCGCGCCCG